>JAAZYN010000263.1 GCA_014239625.1 Myxococcales bacterium
CGTACGGCCAGTACGACTCGGCCGGCTCCGGTCCGCGCCACGCTCGTATCACCTATCCCTCCTCGGTTTCGCTCGAACTCTGGTGAGAAATGCGGGCTAGGGCCGCCCGGCGGAGCCTGGGGCTACGTGAAGGCCTCGCTCATCCCCTCAGCCTGCTCTCTCGAACGCTCCGTGGCGGTCGAGACAGTTCACCTGGGGTACAGCAACGCGAAGAGGTGCATGTCGATCAATCGCCCCTCGCGGCGTAGGGCTGCGCGTTCGTTGCGCTCGATCACCCAACGGCTGGACGCACGCCCTAGCACCGCCGCCAGCGCCACGTCGTCCGCCGCCACCCGCATGATCAGCTTGTTGAAGTGGGCTTCCTGTTCAATCACGCGCAGCGCGTCCCGGAGCAGCCTGGTGCCGACACCCCGGCCACGAGCTTCCGGATGAACCAGCAGCGCGATCTCTGCGGCGTGGCTGGCACGAACGAACTCCCGCGGGACAAAGCGGAGTCCAGCGACGAGGCCGCGATCGACCTCCTCAGCGACGAGGATCGACGCCGTCCCCTCCAACAGCTGCTCTCCAAACAACCTCGGATCGTTGACCACATCGTCGAGGTCGACCTCCGACGATGGCGTGTCGTCGAGCCCCTCCAACGCAAGGACCCCGATCGCGTGCGCATCGGCCCGGCGAGCCCAGCGGATCCTAACGTCGGATCCCATACCAGCGGCCGCTCACGCGCTTCTTGTTCACCGTCCCGTTAAACACACCCGATGCGCGCTCGGTATCCAGAAAGCCCCCTGTGAGTTGGATAAAGCTGCCATCTACCGACCCGATCAGAGAAATTCTCCTCGCATCACCAGCGCCTCTGGGCTTGAAGGTGAACTCTACGCGTTGCTTTGCGATGACCTCGGCCGTCGCGCTGACGAGCACACCATCGCGTACGATGAGCGTGATCTCGCCGGTGAGGTTCTCTGAAGACAGGGGCCCGCTGAAGGTGCCGTTGGACAACGGCACCGCTCTGTCGGCCACGATCCCCGCCGGCGGGGCGGGGTCGGCTTTGGGCGGCGCGGGCTTGGCTGGACGGCCTTGCGGCGGCAACGCGGCGGTGGCCTTCTTCTTGGTTGCCTCCCCACGTGGCGCCTGGGGCGTTGGGTTCTCGGCTGGGGCGGTGTCTCCACCGCACGCGGTGCCGAAGACCACGGAGAGCGCGACGACTGTCGTACGCAAGTTCATCGCGTCGCTTTACTGCAAGCTGGGAACGACTTCAATCACCTGGGTCTGGGAGTTCCTTGATGATCTTTCTTATCTTTTTGAAATCATGGGGGAAGCTTGGGAGTACGAAGGTCACCCCTGTCAGCTCCACCGTGATCGCGCCTTTCGCGTCGAGGGGACGCACCCCGACCATCATGGCGAGGTCACCGATCATCAAAGGGGAGCCGGTTCTAGCAGCGGTCGTGGGGCTCGCCCGCGCACGAGATGCGAGGCTCAGCATGCTCTTCAGGTGTTTGCGGGCGGACGTGATGTCGCCTCGCTTGTTCGCCGCCAACGCCCGCCACTTGTGGAGGGCGAAGCGGAGGGGCGCCCCGCGCGCGTCGCGTAAGGCCTCATCGAGCGTGGCGGCCGCGCTGTACGCGTCATCGTGCAAGGTGAGCGCGGCCACAGCGCCGGCGAAGGGATGCAGCGGACGCTCTACGAAGCGCCGCGATCGTTGCAGCGCGCGATGAGCGAGGGACGGGTTGCCAGAAGCCACGGCCAGGGCCCCCAGACTGAACGCCGAAGCGCCAGCATAGCGCGCGCCTACGGCTGTCTCCGGGTCGAACCCGTCCAGGAGCCTCTTGAGGCCCGACATCGCAGCGCGGGTTGCCTTTTGTGACGGCGCGCGACCGCCGGTGGCAGCTCGTAGCCAGCGGCCCACGAGCTGCAGATAGTCCCGCCGCAAGCCCAGCTCTGTAGGGAGCTTGGAGAGCTTTGCGGCACGCTCCAGGCCCGTGTTCAACAGGCCCTCGTTTGCCAGACGCAGGCCAAGCCCGACCTCCTGCTCGGCCAGCACGAGGGCCACTCGAGGCCGCTCGGAGGTTCGCAAACCATCGAGCGCGTTCACGAGGACGGTGACCGCAGCTCGCGGACTCTCGGTGGCCAGGGCGGAGCCCGCTCGTGCCAGTGCTGCGAGGGACGAGGCGGCGTGCTGAGTCTTGAGCACGCGGCGTGCTTTCGCCAGCGCGGCCAGTGCTTTGGCCTCGGCGGTGGCGTCGCTCCTCGCCTTGGCCGCGGCGGCTTCACGCACGGCCATGAAGAGGTTCAGGATGTCCGCATGGAGTGCGCCGCGTGCGCCACCTCGGCGTAGGCGCGCCAAGAGCGAGCCCAACCTCTTCCACAGCGCCTCCACCGCCTCGGTGACGCCTCCCAGGTTCCCTACGAGGGCGTCCAGCCTGGTACGCACGGCCAACGTGAGCTCGAGCGGCTCCCAGAACCCATCGGCCCGGTCCTTGCGGGCGGCCAAGAGGGCCACCGCCCGCGCATCGCGCCGGGATTGCATCCAGTACAGCACCGCGCGCTTGGCCACCCCGCGGGCGACCGCCGCAGGCTCCGCCATCACCTCGCGGGCAAGCGCGTCGCCCTTGTGGGAGTCGCCAAGTCGCACGTAACGTTCCGCTTGATCCAGCAAGGCTGCGGCAGAGAGCTTGGGGGACTTCTTGTCGAAGCTGCGCGTGATCCGTCGATCGCTGGCCTCCGCATCCAGGCGCTTCAACGCCCCGGCGACAGCCGGGATGCGCTGTGCGAGCCCTCGATGAAGCGCCTCGACACCCTCGCTCCGCCGCGCCAGCGCAACTTCGTAGACGTTGAGGGCGTAGGCCGGGCGCCCGCCGAGCTGGAGCGCCTCCTGGAAGGCTTTGCTGGCCTCGATGAGGCGGCCCTCTTGCTTGAGATAAAGCCCCCGCAGATTGAGCAGCCGATGGTCCTTCGGCGCGGCTGACAGCGCAGCCTTCGCCACCGTGGGGAACCAGCTGCGGCCGACGATCGTAAACCGAGCCAGGGAGTCCCTCACCTGGGCGCTGGTTGTCTTCGCTTTTTTTCCTTTGGCGCGGGAGACCAGGCCACCGATTCGCTTGCGTAGATCCCGATCGTGGTCGTACACCCACCCGAGTCGGTGGAGCAGCGACGCGGCGCGCGTCGCGAGGGCCGGCACGTTTTTCGGGCGGTCCTTACGCGACATCAGGATCTCGAGCGCGGTCGCTGCCACGACGAGGTCGGCGATGTCGGTGGTCGTGTCGATCGCGAACTCTTGCTCATCGAGCAGGAAGCGGTCCAGGGCCGACTCGGCAAATTGGGCCAGGGATTTCGTCGATCGACGCAGCAATTCAGGGCTGAAACGTGCCGCCAGAGGTAACGACACAGAGGGCGTCGTGGGAGGCGCCTTCTGGGCCAGGGATGGCGCCACGGAGGTCAGGAGGACGCCAAACAGGGCGGTTAGAGCAAGAGCACGCATTGCGCCATCATAGGCGACTACCTATGCTCCATCCATGTGTGGGGTCCGCACGAACTCAATGCCTGAAGCCTACCTCTACATGGAGGACGGTCGCGATGTGTTTCGGCTGCACCTCAAGCTCGATCGTTATTACGTGGGCAGCGCGCCCGAGAATGATATCCGCATCAACGACCCCAGGGTCGGAAAGCGACACTGCAGCATCTCGTTTGCCGACGGTGTGTTCTCGGTCTCCGCCCGCAAACGTGCGGTGCGGGTCGGCGGCAGGTTGGTTACCGGCACCACGTCGCTGACGCACGGCGCTGTCATCGATCTGGAAGGCACGGCCATCACCTTTGTGTTGGTTCCCGAATGCCCGTCGGTGACCTTGCAGATAGGCGTCCGTAAGCCGGGCGAGCGCCCTTGGTTCACGATCCTCGCCCGACCTCACATCTACGTCGGCCGAAGTCCAGCGTCATTGTGCGTCGATGATCCAAAGCTCGATGACCGTCACTTCGAGATCGAGAACTTTGGACCCGACCTCATCTTCGTCAAGGGCTTGACCAAGAAATCGGTCACCACACTGAATGGAGAGCCGTTGAACGCCCGGCGACGACTCCGCGATGGGGATCATCTGCGGGCCGGCGCCAGTGAGTTCCACGTCCGTATCCTCGAGCGCGAGCTGCCCGCTCTGGACGAGGCCCTCGAGTGGAGAGCCCTCCGCCAGGTCTCGAGCCCTGACGTGCCATCGAGGACGTCGAAGGTGGACTCGACCGCCGGCGGGACCCCCGAGGGCCGCGCGACATCCCCCGAGAGTCAGGTGGAGCCCACCATGGACAGCGAGGAGCTCAAGGCTCTGGCGGCGCAGGTGGAGGCGCTCCGAACCCCGGGTGAGGACGTGGACCACGAGCAAGCGGCGGTGGCGACGCTGTTGGTGAGCCATGAGCAGCTCACGAGGCATCGGGCCAACGCCAAAGCCGCGGCGAAGGCGAAGAGCCAGACAAAAGCGCACGCCAAGGGCAAAGGCCGACCGGGGTCGAAGCCAAAAGCCAAGGCAAAAAACTCGGCTGCAAAACGACCCCGCGTTAACCCCAACAAAGCGGTCAAGACCCGACGGCCGCCGCCAGACTCGAGCCATCGTCAGGCGATGGAGGAGCTCACGCAGACGGACCTCCCCGTGGCGCCCCCACGCTCGCCGGCCGCGCAAGGGTCGAAGACATCGAGGAGACCACCGCGCGAGACGGTCCCCGATACTCCGGCGGTTGTTGCCCCCAAAGACCGGGCCGCACGGAAGGGCGGGAAGGCCAGCCAGAGCGATCGCCGCGCCGCGCCGCGTAAACGGCGCCCGGGAGCAGCATCCGATGAGTCCACCGCGCGGACGACCGGGATCCCGGTCCAGAACGCGGATCCCGGTGGGCCCGCGGACGCCGCTGTTCGGTCGAGTGTCCCGTATTACCTGCCCAGGACGGAGCAGGAGCTGGAACCGGAGGCGTCACCGGCGCCCATCGGCGATGACGCCAAACCGGGTCAAGCGTACTATCTGCCAGGCCAGGGGGGGGCTGGCCGGAGACGGGGTGCCGTCGCAGAGGGTCAAGCCGGCACGATGACCGACGTCCCGCTGGTCGGCGGGGGCGTCGTGACCGACGAGGACGACGATGCCTACTATCTTCCCACGGAGGAGGGCGCCGACGAGGTGCGGCGTCGATCCCGCACCGACTACTACGAAGAGAGCGAAGACGCCCGGGCCGCTGCGAGGCGTCGACTCCGCCGAGAGCAGGGTCAACCAAAACCTCGGACGGACGCGCGGAGTGTACCTCGGCGCGACCGCGACGGACGCCCCAAGGACATCGATTTCGGCGAGCAGTGAGCCGAGTGAGCGCCACCCCAGTGGTCGTCTGCGTCCGGCTCGACGGGGAGCCGCCGGCGTCGCTGGCGAGGACCGAGGGCGCAGGACTGGCCGCGTCAATTAGAGCCCGAGGGGTCGCCGCCACAGTCGTCGAGGCCCTGCCGCGAGGTCGTCGGTTGTCGTGACACGACCCGGTCCGCGCCACACCGTCACTCGCGCGCTGCGCGTCGATCCACGCGGGTGGCCGGAGCGTCGCTCCGAGGCACCGCGAACGCCGCTCCGAGGGCATGGCGCTCGGCGATCACCGAGCCGGGAGGCCGGTGGGCGCCAGCGTGTCCGCCGCGGCCGGCGGGTTCACGGGCGGGGCCAGACCGCCGGGAACGCTGCGATGGACCAGGAACGCCACTCGCTCTGATTGATAAGGGTGAAGTCGAACCGGTCGATGTGCGCGTTCGGCATGTAGACCCGCACGAGCTGCATGCTACCCAGGGGCTCTTGAACCTGCGGGAATGGAAAGATACCCCAGGCGGTGGGTAGATCTGGGAGCGGCACGTGGGATCGGTGTCCGGCCACCACCAGCTGCCAGAACGGAAAGCCGTTC
>JAAZYN010000264.1 GCA_014239625.1 Myxococcales bacterium
GCAAGATGTCGCACATGACGCGCAAGGACGCCCAGGCGCTGGTGAAGACGCGTGGTGGTCTGACGCCCAGCGGGGTCACCCGGGACCTGCACTACCTCGTCATCGGTGATGAGGGGTCACCGCTGCTCGGTGACGGCGTGATGTCGGGCAAGCACAAGAAAGCCGACAGGTACAACGGCGACGACGCAGCCATCGGGATCATCACGGAGACGGCGTTTATGGAGATGCTCGAGCCCGCCCCGGCGGCCCCCGAGCCCTCCTGAGATCGCGGCGCCACGCCGCACGTCACGGACTGCGTGGGGCCAGCCCCCCGCCGTAGATTCAGCGGCAGCGCGCTGGTTCGATCCTTTAACGGCCGCCCCGTCTCTGGCATCTTGGTGCCGGACGCGCAACGACGCGGTTTGGAGTAAGGGAGCGTCTCGGCCCCACTCAGGCGCGGGTCGACGTAGGACTGGCCGGGGGCCACTCCGAACGACCTTGTCAGGACTGGGCCGAACAAGCACCGAGTTGTGGGATGTTACACGCGAGACACGAGCCGGAGGATGTCAGCCCGATGAGACGAATGACGCGCACAGTAGCCCTCCACTTGGCGGTAGTGGCCCTCGCTGCCTGCCCACAGGATGCCACCAGCCCGGGCGACGCCATCGCGGACGTCGGGGCGACCGATGCTGACGTGCCTCCTGCCGGGGTGACCTACCACGCCCACATCCGGGCGGTGGTGGAGCGACGGTGCCTGAGCTGTCACGTGACTGGCGGGGCGGGCCCCTTCTCCCTGAGCTCCTGGGAGGCCGTCGAGCCCATGGCCCCGGCGATGGCCGTCGCGGTGGCCCACGGTGACATGCCGCCGTGGCCGATGGCCCAGGACTGCCGCGACGTCCAGCACGCCCGAGCGTTGGACACCGACGAGCTGGCGCTCTTTTCGCAGTGGCAGGCCGGCGGCTTCCCCGAGGGCGATCCGAGCGATTATACGGCGCCTATCCTCGACCCACCTGTGGAGCTGGGGCCTCCGTCACTGGAGCTCTCCAGCCGCGAGCCATACGTAGCCAGCAAGCTCGCTCCGGATGACTATCGCTGTTTTCGGCTGGACCACACCTTCTCCGACGAGACCTTCGTCACCGCGACCAGCGTGTTTCCGGACGCAAGCGGCGTCGTTCACCACGTGATCATGTACGAGGTGCCCGCCGACCAGATCGCCACCGTGGAGTCGCTGGACGCAGCGGACGCGGGGCCAGGCTACACGTGCTATGGCGGGCCTGGCGTCAGCGGGCAGTTCGTCGGCGGCTGGGTCCCGGGGATGCAACCGGCAGTCTACCCGACCGACGCCGCGCTGGTGTTGCAAGAGGGTTCTCAGCTGGTGGTGCAGATCCACTACAACGTCCTGGGCCTCGGGCCCGACGACCCGGTGCCAGCCGACCAGAGCCGTGTCGCGCTGTGGACCATGCCGTCGGGGCAACGCCCCACGAGGGTGGTGAATATCAGCCCCTTCGCTCAGCACCTCTTGGACATCCCGGCGGGCGACGCGAACGTCGTGGCGACCGCGGAGTACGACGTGCCCGTGCCCCTGACATACATCGGCGTCATCCCGCACATGCACACCCTGGGCACGTCGATCAGCGTCCAGGTCAACCGGTGGGACGGCACCACCGAGTGCCTCACCGACGTCCCCGAGTGGGACTTCAACTGGCAGCAGTACTACGCCTACGCGGAAGACGACTTCGTAAAGGCCCGCCTGGGCGACACCCTCACCCTCGAGTGCGTCTACGACAACAGCCCCGACAATCAGCCGGTCGTCAACGGCCGGCAGCAGCAGCCCCAAGACGTCGCTTGGGGCGAGGGGACCCTCGACGAGATGTGCCTCAACTATCTGGTGTCGCTGAGACCCTATTACCATGTGGGTAATGGAGCCCAGTGCGATGGGGCCGCCGCGTGCATCAGCGACTGCCCCGACGGCGACAGCGAGTGCACCCTGGCCTGCATCTTCTTCGCCCAAAACGACTGCTTCGAGTGCGCGCTGAGAGCGCTGTACGTGGACTGCGCCGCGGCGCTGTGTGCGCCGCAAGCGCTGGCGTTTGCGCAATGCTCCAACACGTGCGCTGCGGGCTCCGCCGTCACCTGCGCGTTCACCGACTGCGCCACCGAGTTCGGCGCCTTGTACCAGTGCTTCGAGCCTCAGATGCGGGCCGGCGCCTGCAACACCAACACCCAGGAGTGCGGCTTCGAGCTGTAGTCCCGTCGCTCGAGGACGGCTCAGAGGGGAGCCCTCCCACGGAGTTGCGATGCGATCAGCGGCGCGCCAGAGCGACCGCGCCGGCCTGGCGCCGGCCGCGAGCTGCCCTCAGTCCCCCTGGAATTCGGGGGTGGTCTTGGAGAAGAAGGCCCGCACTCCCCGCGTCATGTCGCGCGACTGCAGGCACTGCACCTGCGCCTCGACCTCGCGCTGCAGCGCGTCCTCCAGCGAACCCTGCGCGGCGCCTGCGCGGAGGTTGCGGCGCGCCAGCCGGTAGGCCATCGGCGGCCCCTGAGCCAATCGAGCGCTCCACTCAGCCGCCAGGTCGTCGAGCTCGGAGGCGACCACCGACCGGTTGACCAGCCCCAGCTCCAACGCACGTCGACCGTCGAAGGTCTCCGCCAACAGCATGAGCTCCATGGCTCGGCCGAGGCCGACGATCCGAGGCAGCATAAAGCTCGAGCCTCCGTCGGGGACCAACCCGATGCGCTTGAAGACCTGGCCAAACGTGGACTCGTGGGCACAGATCCGAAGGTCGCAGTGCAACACCACGTCGAAGCCGAACCCCACGCAGGCGCCGCGGATGACCGCCAACGTCGGCGTGTCCGTCGCCTGCAGAGCCCGTATGACAGCGTGGAACCGATCCCGCACCTGCTCTCGGAGGCGCTCCTGACCGCCCGCCAACGACTTGGCCCCCTGGGTAAGGTCGGCGCCAGAGCAAAAGTGTTGCCCCGCACCGGTCAACACGATGGTGCGCACCGCCGGGTCTGCGTCAGCGGAGCGGATCATCTCCGCCACGCGAAGACAGGTGTCACCGGTCAGCCCGTTGCGCGCCCGAGGGTTGTCGATGATGACCTTGGCCACCGGTGCCTCGACGTGGAGATGCGCCATGTCACTCATCGAGATAATCCTCCGTCCAGGCTGTACGTTGCGCAGGTCTCCCCGAGTATTTGTCGGCGGCGCGAGGGATTTTGCAACCCCGTCGCGTTGCCGGCGATGATCGGGCCGTGCTAAGCAAGAACCCATGCGCTTCAGCGCCGAAGTACAGAACATCCTCAACGAGGCCCGAGAGCTCGCCGACGGCTCCGGCCATCCGCTCACGACCGCGCACCTGTTGCTGGCGATGTTCATCAATGAAAACCGCGCCGCCTCGGTGCTGGGTGACCTGCGGGTCACCCATCAACGCATCATCGAGGCCATGCGGCAGGTCAAGCGCTCCGACCGCAGCATCGTGGAATCTGAAGAGCTCCTCGTGGCGGTCGAAGATCGGATGCTCGACGCTGCCCGGCGCAGTGATGCGCGGTTGGTGTCCAGCCTCCACCTGCTGATGGCGCTGACCCGCGAGAAGGCGTCAGTCGGCTATCGGGTGTTCTCGTTCATGGGGATCCCACCCGCCCAGGTGCGGACCCTCGCCCTCGCGCGAATCACTGGCCCCGTCCCGCGACACGTCCAGCGGCAGCAGGGTCAACGCGACGCCCTCTACGCCGATGAGCCGCCCTCGCCGGTGGCGGTCTCCGAGGGCGAGCCACAGCTCGGCCCGCAAGCACAGCCCACTCCGGCGCCGCCCCCTCGCCGACCGTCCTCTCCTCCGAGAGTCGCCGCCAAGGCCGGCGAGCCGGTGAGCCCTTTCGCCGAGCCCGGACCCGACCAGGGTCAGATCCCGCTCAACCCGGCGTCGCCGCCCCCCACGGCTGAGGAGGTCGACCCGGCGCTGTTGCCCTATATCCTCGACGAGGACGAGTACCCGCTGCTCACCGCCATGGGCCGAAACCTCACGCTCGAGGCCGCGCACGGCACGCTGGACCCGTGTATCGGGCGGCAGACGCTCATCGACGCGATGATCGACGTGCTCAACAAGCGGCGGTCCAACAACCCCTGCCTTGTGGGCGATCCAGGAGTCGGCAAGACCGCCATCGTGGAGGGCCTGGCGCAGGTGCTCTTCGAGCACGCCGAGCGCCTGGGCGCCGAGGACCCCGATGACCTGCGCTTCGCAGATCGCGTCATCATCGAGATCGACGTCGGGGCGCTGGTGGCGGGCACCGAGCTTCGGGGTAGCTTCTCGCGTCGCATGGCGCGACTCAAAGACGAGGTGAAGCACGGCGGGGGCAGGGTCATCGTCTTCATCGACGAGCTGCACACCCTGGTCGGCGCGGGCAGCGGAGACGGAGCCCTGGACGCGGCCAACGACCTGAAGACGGCCTTGGCGCGCGGTGAGTTCCCGTGCATCGGGGCGACGACACGGCAGGAGTACCACAAGCACGTCGAGCGTGACCCAGCCCTGGAGCGACGCTTTCAGCCCATCGACGTGGAGGAGCCGAGTGAGGAGCAGGCCATCGCGATCCTCCAGGGGGTCGTCGACCGCTATGAAGCCCACCACAACGTCATGTACAAGGGCGACGCCCTGAGCGTCGCGGTGAAGATGAGCCGCCGCTACATCGTGGACCGCCGCTTGCCCGACAAGGCCATCAACCTCATCGACACGGCCGCGGCGCGCGCGGTCCGTTTTGGAAAGGAGACGGTCGAGGTCCGCGACATCGCAGAGGTGGTCAGCGAGCTGGCCGCGATCCCGGTCGAGCGCCTCATGATGAGCGACGCCGAGCGCATCCTCGGCATGCGTGACTACATGGGCGAGCGGGTCATTGGCCACGACGGCGTCTTGGATCTGGTCGCCGAGGTCGTGCAGCGCAACAGCGCCGGTTTTTCCTCCAAGAGGCCCATCGGCTCGTTCCTCTTCCTGGGCCCTACCGGGGTCGGCAAGACCGAGACAGCCAAGATCCTGGCGGACTTCCTGTTCGGCTCCAAAGACGCGATGACCCGGTTCGACATGAGCGAGTTCATGGAGCGCCACGCGGTGAGCCGACTGCTGGGCGCGGCGCCAGGCTACGTCGGCCACGAAGAGGCGGCGGAGTTGACCGCGGCGCTCAAACGGCGGCCCTACCAGATCATCCTCTTCGACGAGATCGAGAAGGCCCACGCCGATGTGTTGAACATCTTGCTGCAGATCCTGGACGAAGGACACGTCACCGACAGCAAGGGCGCCAGCCTGACGTTCGCCAATACGGTCATCGTCATGACCAGCAACCTGGGCGCCGAAGCGTTGTTGGCCAGGCGCCGGATAGGCTTTGGAGCCCCACCAGGAGACGACAGCGACGCGCCCAGGCTCGACCCGGCCGACCGCGAACGCCTCCTGGAGTCCGCGCGCAAGGCGCTGCCGCCGGAGCTGTGGGGGCGTATTGAGGAGAAATGTGTCTTCGAGCCCTTGGGGCGCCGCGAGGTGCGCCGCATCGCCGAGCTGCTCATCGAGGAGTCGGCGTCCAGATTGAGCGCCGAGCGCAGCATCTCCTACGAGGTGACACCCCGGGTCATCGAGTACCTGATCGACCACGGCGGCTTCGAGGCGGCCCTGGGGGCGCGCCCCATGCGGCGCGCGGTGCAGCGGATCTGCGAGACCGCGGTGGCGCGGGCGATCCTGCGCGGCGAGGCGACCCCCGGCGACGCGCTTCAGCTCGATGTGGTGGGCGACTCGGTGATGGTCGTCGAGTGACGACCGCGATGACACCGCGACGCCGGGTCACGCCCTGGCCTCTACCCGGGTGCCGGACACCCGGGCCCGTGCGTCTCGCGCCCGCCCTCTAGCCCGGATGTTTCATGGAACTTCGAGCG
>JAAZYN010000265.1 GCA_014239625.1 Myxococcales bacterium
ACTCCGCCGTGCATCGCCGCCCGGATGAGCGCGCGCTCATCCGGGGCGAGGCTCCGCCGACCGTGTCGCCGAAGGCCCGACGGATGCTCCCGGTGTCTCGTGTGAAGAGCTCCGCCCCGTAGTTCGAGGCTTTTTTGGCTCGGGTCGGCCTTGGGCCTCCTTGAATTGACCCCGGCCAGTCCTGCGCCGGAGGCGCCTTGCCCTGAGCCAAGACGCTCCCCGATGACGCAGCAGAGCCTCCGCAGGACACTGGCAGGAGCTGGCGGCGCCGCGGCCCGGTGGTGTCGGCGGATCCGCCGCGGTGTCAGCACCCGCGAGGTCGGCGGCCGCGTCGCCGTCGGCTCGCAGGTCGTCGACGCCGATCGTCAGGTCGCCAACGATGTCGCCGGCCGTGGCCTCCGCCGGCGCGTCGGTGAGCGGGGCTCGGGTCGGCCCGGCGACGGCGGGGCACCCCGCGTAGAGACAGGCTGTGAAGCACACGGTGAACAGGCGCATCAGGCATCATTGAGCCCGGATCGGGACCGACCACACGCTCACAGGTGCTGCGTCTGTAATCAAAACAGGGTATGAGTCCGTCCCACACGCCTTCACAGGAGCTGTCGTGTCCAAATCATCTCGTACCCGTAAGCGGCTCAAAGCTCGCCAGGCCAAGCGTGATGCGGCTACCCATCCTCGGACGACGACCGCCCTGGACCCGCTGGAGCCCCCTTACGGCTACCGCGACGACGCAGGTCAGCGCGTGGCCGACGAGGCCGAGGGTGAGGTCATCGCGCGGATCCGCGAGCTGGCCGACAAACATCTCAACACCAAAGAGATCTGCGCAAAGCTGACGCTCGAGGAGACGACCTGCCGGGGCGAGGCGTGGGACCCTCGGCGCGTGACCCAGATCCTGCGTCGCAAGGTCACCAAGATCAAAGGGCGCTGACCGAACGTCGTCGTCGGGGGACGGCGGCGCGCTACCACTCCTGGTTGTTTCGGTAGGTCTCGGCCACGCGCTGCTCCTCGATCCCCCCGGCGAGTTCGGCGATCCAGCGAAACATCGCGTTGGCCAGGGAGTGGGCCTTGCGCGAGTTCCACAGGTCGATCGACCACTGCCCGACCTGCGGGTAGACGGTGTTGAACGCGACCAGCCGCCCGGAGGCGCCGCACAGCCGGCCGAGCCGGTCCACTTGCCGTCGCAGCGAGAGCCACTGATGGCACTCGCCCAACAGCGTCAGCTCGCGCCCGGCGTCCAGGCGCTCGGTCAAGGCCACCATGGAGATGTCCAGCTCGGCGCAGAGCCGCATCTCGAGCGCGTCGATGAGGCCACCGAGGATGCCGTCGCGCTCGCCATCCGCGACCTCCGAGAGCTGGACCGAGCCGCTCAACAGCGTGGCGCTGAGGTCCGAGCGCACCGTCTCGGCCAGTCGCTCCAGCAGCGCTCCGGCGGTCACCGTGGCGCCCAGCGCGGCCGCGCGCTGGGTGATGTGCCGCCTGATCGCGCGGGATCGCAACACCCGATCCCACAGCGCCGCCAGCTCCTTGAGGTCCCGGGTCTGCAGCCGCGACGCCGGCGTCGCCCGAACCACCGTGTGCATGGCTACGGCGCGGCTCAGCAGGCCGTCGTGGGGCAGCTGCTGGGGGACCGGTCCGCCCTGATGCGTGGCGGCGGTCACGAGGGCTTGGGCGTTGGCGACGTCGGGCATCCCATCGGCCATCTGGCGAAGCTCCAGCGGGCTCACCAGCTGCTCCGGCAGCCGGAGGTGCCAGCCGGCGAGCGCGGCGAAGAAGCGCAGCTGACCCGACGGGTCCTGGTCTCCGTGAGAGCTCCCCAGGTCCAGCGCGTATCGCCAGTCAGCGCGGTCAGCCGCGTCCGCGGCGAGCCACTGAAACGCCAACCGGGAGGCCCCTGCGTCGTTGTAGCGATCGAAGCCGTCGACGATCCCCAACAACGAGCGAGCCTCTTCGAGGCGCCCTCGATAGGCCGCCACCAGGCCCGCTGCGGCCACGCGTGCGGCGTTGAGGGCCGCGGTCTCGGCGAGCTGTGCCTCGAGTCGGGCCGCCGTCGCCTCCGGATCGGGCGCTGGTCTCGGCCAGTGCAGCGCCAGGGCGCGCTCGATCATGGATCCGCGGGCCGGGCCCGACCCCGCGGTGGCCTCCTGGGAGCGTCGCGGGCCCGCCTGATTCGCCGCGCCCGGCCTGTTGTCACGGGTCGCGGTGCCAGGCGCCGAGGGCGTCCACATCGCCTCGAACTCGCTGAACTTCGCCTTCACCAGCTTACGGAGTCGGTTCAGCTCCTCTTCCCACCTGCTCACCCGTTGCTCCACCAGCTGGTGGACGGACCAGCCGAGCGGACGATTCGAGCGTCGGATGGCGCGACCGTCGCCCACAGCTCATAGAACAGCCGCTCGTTCGGATCGTTCAGCTCGGCAGCCGCCTGTCGTATCCCTTCGCTCGTCCGCTCGAAGGCGCCCAGCGGTGTGGTGTAGCTGGCCCCGCGCTTGACCCCCAGCTCCAGCAGGCCGGCCAGCGTGTTGCCCGCACGCTCCACCTCCATGGGGTGGCAGTCGGGGTCCAGACCCAGAACGAAGAAGGGGTTGTCGGTCAGCGCGTCGCGGTCGCTCATCGGACGCTCGAGCCGTGCGTCTTGCGCGGCTCCGATGACGCCCGGGGGAGCAGCCCCCAGAGCTCTCTGACCACGGTCCGAAGCCGCTTGTGGTCCCTTGATTCCAGCGCTTGATGCCCTTCAGCCACGAGCTTTGACGCCCGCGGGAGGTCCGACGCCTCGTTCGACTCCGCCGCCGCGTTGTGGAAGTAGTGCTCCCAGGTAGAGTCGTCGCGCTGAGCCGCCGCCGAGCCCAGCCGCTGGACGACGGCTTGTTGCCGCTTGAGGCGAGTCACCGACTTGGCCTGGCGCGCCGCCTCCAGGCTCCGAATAGCCTGCTCCAGCAGCTTCTGTTCCGCCGGTGATCCGTGGGACGCCACCTGGCTGCTGGCCCACGCCGCGGTCCACACCGCGTCGTCCTCGATCTCTGGCCAGCGTTGCTCGTCCTCGAGCTCGCCGACGCTGCTGTCGACCTCGAGCAACACGCGCCGCGACCGCTGGGCGGCGTCTACGTCGCCACCCTTGGCGGCCTCCACGTCACGGGCCACCGTGTCCAGCCTCGCCTGAAGCGCGCTCAGGCCTTTGAGGGAGTCCCGTCTGCCCGTTCGGAAGGCCTCCTCGCGCAGCGACACGAGACGCCCGGCGAGCTCGGCGTGGTGGGAGCGCAGGACCTCGGGGGTGGCCGCTGGGACCATCAGGTGCGCGACGCTCTTGAAGGTCTGGCTCAGCGCAGAGACGAACGCGCTGGCGCTCAGATGACCACCGCGGTCGAGCTCCAGCGTGACCTCTACCGTCGAGTCCGCAGGGAGCGGCCCCGACAGGTCCTTGGCGTCGACCTCGATGGCTCCTACCAGCCGACACAGGTCGGCGCTGGCGTACTCGCCCTGGACCAGGGGGATCCGTAACGCCGAGCCGCTGACGCTTCCCACCGCCGCCACGGGTGACACCGATGACACCGTCCGGTGGACGAACGTGCGCCTCGATGGCAGCGGCGTCCCCCGGGCGAAGTACTCGCGCACCCCGCCGTTGGCCAGGGCGACCCCTACTGTCCTGGACAGGGGCGGGTCGCCGATGGTCACGCCGTGGACGAGGGTGATCCGGGAGGGCTCGCAGGTCAGCGAGTCGCCTCGGCTATCGCGGGCCTCGAGGCGGAACGTGTTGGCCTTGTGTGGCTCCAGCTGGACGCTGGCCACGAAGGCCCCCTCCTCGTCCAGCGGGGCGTACTCGCCCTCGGTCCCTCCATCCGTTCGCACCAGGCGCACCTCCGTGGGGCGCGCCGTGGATACGTCGCTGTCGACCAGCCGGCCCACCACGTGCGGCGTCAGGTCTGCGGTCACCGGGGGATAGTGAAGGAAGAAGTGGCAGCCCGCGTTGGTCACCGAGGTGTCCCCGGTCGCGCTGTCCGGCGCGCTCCCGCGGCGCGGCGCGTCTCCCCCCGAAGCGGCGAGCCCAGCCGTCGCGGCGTACAGCGCGGCGCCGCGGGCGACCATCGTCATGGGATCCATGCTGTCGTCGATGGGGGCGCCGAGCCTCTCAGCCAGGCGCTTGCGCAGCACCGGCATGAGCGTCGGGCCGCCGACCAGCACGACGCGACCGATCTGTTCTGCTCGCAGCCCGGAGTCGTGCAGCAGCCGCGTGACCACGTCCATGGAGCGGTCGACCATCGGCAGGGTCAACGCGTCCAATGTCTTCCGATCGAACTCCAGCTCGATCTCCAGCGACTCGCCGTCGATGTCGATGGGCCAGGCGTTCGCGATGACCGCGGTCTCCGACCTGGAGAGCTCGATCTTAGCCTCCTCGGCGGCCAGGCTCAGGCACCGGAAGGCGGGCTCGTGGTCTGGATTGCTGCGGTCGAGCGTGGGGCCGCCGGCGGCGGCCTGTCGCTCTACGACCCAGTCGACGATCGCCCGATCGATGTCGCGACCGCCCAGGAAATTGTCGCCGTCATGCCCGACCACGCGCAGCAGCCCGTGTCGGGACTCCAGCAACGACACGTCGAAGGTCCCGCCCCCCATGTCGTAGACGAGCCAGCTCCCGCGGGCGTCGGTGGCCGTCCAGCCGGCCGCCAGCGCGGAGGCTACCGGCTCTTGCAGGAGCTCGACCTGCTCCAGACCGGCGAGCCGGGCCGCCTCGACCGTCGCCGCGTTCTGCGGGATCTCGAACAGGGCGGGTACGGTCACGATCGCGCGGGTTGGGCGAAAGCCGCACTGCTGCTCGACGCCGTCGCACAGCAGCCGCAGCACCTCCGCGGACAGCTCCTCGGGTGTGCGGGTCACGCCCGCCGCGGGGAACGCGATGGACGTGCCGGTCCCCATGAGCCGCTTGAAGCCGGTGTGAGTGTTGGCCGGGTCGGTCTCAAGATAACGCCGGGCGCGTTGTCCGACCAGAACGCCTCCGCTCGAGCTCAAGCGAACGATCGAGGGGGTCAGGGCCTCTCCCTGCGAGCTGCGCATCACCGTCACGGTGTCACCATCGAAGGACGCGGCGGCCGAGTTCGTCGTTCCGAGGTCAAAGCCGATGTAGGTTGTCGTCACGTGGAGGTCCCTGGCCAGGAGGTGCGGTGAGGGCCCCAGTATAACCACCCGTGTCAGATGTCCCACAATGTCCGGGACAGCCGGACGCAAAGTGACCCGTCATCACCCGCTGGCGCGGGTTGGGTTGCTTTTGTTTCAGTGGGTTGGCTCGTTGGAATGGGTCTTGCTAACCACCTGGACCATCATTCAACGACCAGGATGGCCTCATGAAGCGCGCGTATCGACTCCCGATGGACATGACCACTGACGAGACCTTCGCCCAACGGTCCGCCCATGAACAACAGGAGACCCCTTCGCCTGTCGCTCGACGGCTGGAGCAGATTCGCCGACAACGCGCCGAGGAGCGACGGCGATGGCGGCGGCTCAGGAACGGGCTCGCCGCCGTCGCTCTGAGCCTTGGCGCCTTGGTGTTGATGCTCTGACCCGCAGGTCCCCGCCCCTGTCAGGTTGCACCCGGCGGATCGTGGCGTTGACGGGCGCGGGCTCCCAGCGGCCGAGGTGACGGGCGTCGACCGCGAGCGGTGCACACGGAGCGCAGGTCAAGGGCTCGGCGCGGGCGACCCTCGGGCGCCCGTCTCGATGGCGGGAGGTGCGCAGACGCTCCCAGCCCCGGGGGTGCTCGCACAGGGTCCGCGACGGTGCCGCGGTGAGCCATCGACGGGCCGGAGGGATCTAACCCCCATTTCTCACCAACCTCTGGCTTGGGATCCTCGGCGCTTTCGCGGCGTGCTCCCTCCAGCCGCTTTGCAGTATG
>JAAZYN010000266.1 GCA_014239625.1 Myxococcales bacterium
GGATCTCGGGGGGCAACCTCCAGCCTTCGCTCGGTCGCGTCGCGCCGACCACGACCGTGCCGTGGTATGACGTGGCGTGCACGACGGCAAGCAGCCCATCTCCCTCGACGGGTTCTCCTACCTTCCGCGCTTCATGTCGCGGGCTGAAGCCGACGAGTGCGCGGACTATTTCGCGCGCATCGTCCCCATCTGGGAGCAACGGTATGGCGGCCACGAGCGCGGTCGACAAGGCCAGACCGGCCGTCGCCTGACACGGCCCGTGTATTGGTTGGGGGCGTGGCAGTTTGCGTCCCTGGGGTATTACGCAGAGCCCGACTTCACCACCGATCGTTGCCTTCGGGCGGAGCCGTATCCCGACGTGATGACCCGTGTCCTGGAGCGGCTCCGGCCGGTCGAGGCGGTCCATCGCGGGGATGCGCCATACCGGGCCACCACGAGCGCGCTCATCAACTTCTACGGCGACGAGATGCGCCAGCAGCCCGTCGACGTCGCCCGCCTCCGAGCCCATCGGGACGGCGAGCCGGGGCCCGTGATCATGCTGAGCGTGGGGCAGCCCGCCCTGTTCGAGTTCGTCGACGGCGATGACCGCGTGCATCTCTCCGTGTGGTTGCGCCATCGGTCGGCGTGCATCCTCAGCGGGCCGGTCTTCAAAGAAGCGCTGTACCATCGAGTCACCAAGGTCAAGCATGGGGGCGAGCCGAGACTGACCACGCGCCTTCCCGCTTTTCGGTTGCGCCGCGTGAGCGTCTCGTTTCGCCACGTGCCCCAGGCCTGCATCCACGACTGGCAGGGCTTGTCAGCTTCAGCGCAGGAGCGCGTCGGGCCGTATGTCGACCAGCTGGCGCGGGAGTCCGAGCACTTTCGGCGGATCAGGCAGGGCGCCCCATGAACCCGCAGGCGAGGCCCACCGCCTGCTCTATCAGCTGCCGCTGGGTCGTGCCAGCCGCCGCGCGCGGCACGAAGCGGTGGTTGCCGTCGGCGAGCCACTCGATGCGAACCCGAGGAGAGACACCCCGGATCACCTGCCGATTGCCATAGAGATCGCGCTCACCTTGCAGCACGAGCGACGGGGCCCGCACCTGCGCCAGCACCTCCAGGGCCTGGCGCTCGCGGGGGCGCCCCTTGGGATGAAACGGGTAACCCAGCAGCACCAGACCCATGGGGGTCAGGTCGTTGGCGACCCGGGCCGCCAGCCGTGCCCCCCTCGAGAAACCGCCGAGGTACGCCGAACGATCCCCGTAACCACCGACCAGGGCCGCCTCCTCCGGGTCGACCCGCACCACCGCCACCCCACGTTCGGCCAGCTGAGGCAGGAACACCTGCCCAAGAGGGTCGTCGCCCGTGCAGGCAAACACCAGGACGGGCCCCTCCGGTTCAGGCATCGACGAGCCGGTCATCCCGCCGCTCCCTGACGCGTCCTCCCAGCCGACGCGCAGCGGCGGGACACGGCGCCGGGTCCAGGCGGGGCTCCGTCGGGACGAAGCATACCCGTCGCCGTGTGGGGTGAAGCCCGCTGCAGGGCGCCGAGGCGGGCGAGCTCCTCGAAGGGCGCGACGGGGTGATCGACGCGGTCATGATGGGCGTCGTCCGGGCTCCTCTTCGGCAGCGGCGAATCACACACAGAGCACGCCCCCAGGGCTCAGCCGGGCGCTGCGGCCCCGAGACCGGGCCTCGTCAAAAGTACAGATACCCGTACATGTCATACAGGCCGCGCACCACCTCGATGTTCTCGGTGATGTTGGTCACGCGCCACTTCTGGTACTCCAGGGTGCTGGCCGCCGTGTTCGGGTTGGCGGCCGCTTGGTTGTACCTCTGCGCCAGGTCGTTGGCGGTGGTGAGCATGGTCCACCCGACCGGCTCGGCGGCGGTCGGGCCCGACGGTCGGGTCGCCACGTAGATGCGATTGTTGAACGGGTTTTCGAACTCCACCACGTCGGCGCCGGCTGGCAGCTCGATGGCCTCACCCGAGCCCTTGAGCCATATCTTGGCCCCGTCGTTGAACGAGTTGTCGTAGTTGGCGTTGAGCCACGCCATGCCATACCAGAGCGCGTAGAGCTGAATGGTGAAGCTCGTCGACGGATCGACGGCGCCATCTTCGGGTTGATTCGACGCCGCGGGCATATTGAAGATGTCCGGCGGGACGTAGGTCAGCTCGCTGTCGAAGCGGCCTGCGAAGTGGGTGAACTTGTCCGCCGCGATGCCGCTGAAGACGCGTTGGATCTCTTCGCCAAACGAGGTGTACATGCTCAGCGCCCAGGCGTCGACGCTTTGAAACTGGTCAACACCCAGGAAATAGGTGTCCGGCGAGGTCAGCGTCTCGAGCGCGAGCAGCTTGTCGTAGAAGCTGCAGATCCACTTGAGCCGCTCATAGAAATAGTAGCCGCTCTCCACGTCGAAGAGGCTGTAGAAGTAGCGCCCATCGCCCAGGGCGATGTTGGCGTCCGAGCAGTAGTCGTTGGAGTAGAAGCTCCACTCGGACTGGCAGATGGGCAAGCTCTGGTCGCTCGAGAACGCCCAATAGTAGTTCTCGTCGAAGTCGTACATGTAGGCGCCCGGCTCGGGCTTGGCCAGCACCCGCATGAGGAACGCGACGCCCTCCCGCACCGCGGCGGTCTGCTCCTGGCCGCCATCTTTGGCGTCGGTCCAGGGGAGATCTTCGATGGCGTAGTCGTCGGCGTAGTTGCGCATCCACTCCCAGTCGTCAGCCTTGAACCACTGGTCGAAGACCCAGTTCTGATAGGCGTTCTGGATGTAGCCGAAGACGCGCCAGTACAGCCCGTCCATGTAGTCCCACTCGTCGAAGAACACCCGATCGCGCTTGAAGTTCTTGAACCAGTAATAGTTCTCGTAGCGATTGATGCTGTCGAGCACGACCTCGTAGGCGTCGGCGCCCGTGTCGAAGGTGTGGCACGTGCCGGTGCCAAAGTCGTATTCGTCCGAGCAGAACCGGTAAGGGACCTCCTGTGCCCATGGCCCCTTGCCCGTCAGGCGCGCCTCCATGCTCGTGTTGGGATCCGCGTTCATGAGCTTCTCGACGTGCGCCGTGTAGGGGATCAGCTTCCGGGCGCGCATCTTGTCGCGGCCGCCGAACATCGAGGGGATCGACGTGTAGTGGCGGTAGTCGCGCAAGATGGTGTCGAGGGTGAAGGCGCGGTCGTAGGCGCCCCCCGCATACTCCTCGAGGGCCATCATGGGCTCCCCGGGGATCTCGTCGAAGACCTCCACCAGCTGCCCATATCCGAAGGCGATGGCGGCGTGGTCGTACTTGCCCAGGCCGGCTGTGTCGGTGTTGAAGCGGCCGGCGTAGTCCATGATGCTGGAGTACTGATACTCGCGGAGCTTGCCGTTCACCTCGTCGTCGCTCAGGGGTGCGAGAAACGCGGGGTTGTCGCCACGCAGATCCCAATATTCGTCGTGGTAGTTGAGCGCGTCCGACGAGGCCTCGAAGTTGTGTCTCAAGCCGATGGTGTGGCCGACTTCATGTTCAGCCGTGGCGCGAAAGATCTTCCGCTCGATGGTCGTGAACACGTCCTCGGCGTCCTGAGCTGCGAGCTCCAGCGCCAGCCCCGCCACCGCCTCGTCGTAGAAGCTGGCCATCATCATGTTTCGCTTGGCGTACGAGCGGAACCGCGCCAGCACCGCGCGCCGGTGCTGGGGCCCCGACCAATGCACCGGTGAGACCCGCTCGCGAAGACCCGCCGGCATGCCGCTCGCCAGGATCTCCGGGTCGACGCGGCCCCCGCCCTTGAGCCCGATGAGCGCAGGGTCGCTCACCAAGAGGGTCTCCAGCGCGGTGTCGCGGACCTTGTCCAGCCGCGACTGGATCCATCCCGCCGGCCGGAGCAGCCGGTCGATGCCCTGCGGCTTGGCCTTCGGGCGCTTGTGCGGTGGCGGGAGCTTCATGTCGTCTGCCCCGTGCGATGGCAGCGCGCCCTTCCCCGGCTTCTGGGGCGGCGCGGCGCCCCGGTGCTTGTGGGCGAACTCCTCGAGGTCTTTACGCGCTGGGCGCTTACCGCCAGCCCCAGCGGCCCCGTTGCCGGCGGCCATCTGCTGCTTGAGCAGGTTGAGGTAGGACTTGACGTCCTCTCCCAGGGCGAGCTCCTCGGGTGACACGTCGCCGTTGAGCACGGCCACGATGTCCTTGCCCATGGCCGCGAACTCCTTGATCCCCGCGCCGTACACGTAGGCGGCCGCGCTGAAGATCTCGCCCGTGTTCGGATCCGCCGCCGACGGACCGTAACCGAGCAGCCCGGCGCGGGTGGGCTCTTTGACGTACCACAGGTGAGAGTAGCGCAGATCTCCCATCACCTCCCCGCGCGTGATGACCTCACCGGTGTCGGGGTCGACCTCTCGCGTGTTCTGGCGGATCTCGAAGAGCAGCGGCACATCTTCTGCGCCCAACGACTCGGCGGTCCGCTGAAACGCTTCGCTCCACTGCTCGGCCACCTTCTGGGCTTCGGGCAGCAGGTACACCGGGAACTCCGGCGACAGGTAGTAGACGATCGGCTTGAACCCGCGCTTGCGGTACTCCAGCGGGGCGCCGTCGTCGTCGTAGCTCTTGTCCCAGATGTTCCATCGGGTCGCCCAGTAGACGCGGTTGCTCTCCACCTCCCCGTATTGCGGGTCGTAGCCGAAGCGCTCCACGCGGAAGTAGCCGAACTTGTCGAAGAACGACAGCCGCGAGAGGGAAGCGTCGCTGTCGGCATAGGGGTCCGCCACGTCACCGTCGCCGCCAGGGTTGCCCTGCTGCCCTCGCGGGCCGATGTGGTCCGGCGTCGAGTCGACCCGCTCCAGGTTGCCCTGGGCGTTCCATTTCACGCGGATCTGTTCGCCGCTCTCGTCGCGCGGCGCCTGCACGTCCGGGTAATGCAGGGGCTCGTAATTGCTCAGGGCCGCGTCCACTCGCAAAAACGAGTTGCGGATGGTGATCAGGCCCGGCGCGCAGTCGTAGTTGAAGTAGTACCAGCACGCCGGCTCGACGAAGAGGTTGCCGCTCCAATCCTCGAACTCCACCGACTCGGGCTTCACCGAGACCTTGGTCACGATGTCCAGGTACTGGGCGTCCCGGATGCTGCGAAGCTGTGCCTCGTCTTGAACGTCCCTCCAGCTCCCGTCGGCCTGTTTGACGCCGATCAGCGGTCGGTTCTCGTCCCGAGCGTCCTCCGGGACATAGGCCACCGCGTCGAGCTCCAGATGGTCGACGTAGAAGCCGAAGTTGGTGACCAGGTTCTTGGACCAGTCGACGCGGATGAACTCGCGCTCGTACCACGGCCGGTCGGTGGTGTTCTCACTGAGGACGTTGGTCTGCTCGCCGGTCGATGGGTTGTACTCGCGGAACACGTCGGCGTGCCCCTTGATCGCGAAGACCGCCACGGGCGCCGTGTCCGGGGTGCCTTCGACGTGCGGGTGGGTGCGAAACGCCAGCAGCTGGTCGCGTTGGATGTCCCAGCGGATACGGTAGGCCTCCTCGGTCTCACCGATGAAGGTGTAGCCGACGTCGTACGGCACGTCGGTCACCGTCCGCCGGATGAACCACTGCTGCGTGTCCGGCTGCTCGGGGTCTCCGATGAAGATGCTCTTGCTCAATAACCCCGGCTGGGTGCGATCGATGAGGCCGACTTCCTGCGAGCACGCTGCGGCCAGCAGCAAGAACGGAACAGATAGCAATGAGACGGCGAGGCGACGCATACATCCTCT
Organism: Myxococcales bacterium; assembly: GCA_014239625.1. Classification (GTDB taxonomy): domain Bacteria; phylum Myxococcota_A; class UBA9042; order PHBI01; family JAAZYN01; genus JAAZYN01. The sequence continues at coordinate 5,698 of JAAZYN010000266.1, forward strand.
CTCGTGAAGCGGCGAGGTCTACCCTGCACGCTACTTGGGAAGGCGCCGCGGCGAAAGGCCAACGCCGAGCAGAGTCGATGACAGGTGGCGTCGTGTTCGACGCCACGCTCCCGAGCCCGCCGCGCCCCCGCGCTCATCCGGGGAGCGGGCGCTCATCCCGTTCGCCGCCGCGCGG
>JAAZYN010000267.1 GCA_014239625.1 Myxococcales bacterium
TCTTCGGTCCCCCCGTCGCTCGCTGCGTCAGCGGAGGCGTCGGCGCTGATATCGCTGGAGGGATCTGGGGTCTGGTCCGAGCCGGGGCAGCCCGAAACGAAGAGGGTGAGCGCGCATACCGCGGTATGCGTGCCGAGAATGTGGAGCGTGCGACAAAGCATGAGATCCCTCGTGTCGATAACGCCGCACACCTTGCATAGCCGGGGCGTGCAAGACAAGCGTGACGTGAAGTCCGGGCGCTGGGGCAGACCCGCGCAGGGCTTCTCCGGGCTGGGGCACGGTCCCCACCTCCCCGACGCACACCGTCGGGCTTGGTGCAGATCCTCCGCCATCGGCGCGGATCAGCGCGCGACGGCCCTCAGCTCGGCGCGGCGTGGGCGCCTCAGAGTGTCGACTTGTCGCTGAACAGAAAGTCGTTGTCTTCCTGAAGCGAATGGCAGCCGGCGCAGGCTGTGACCTCGCCTTTGGCGGCTTTGGTCGTCGGATCGTAGCCGGAGAATGTCCAGCCTTTGTTCGTGGTGAGATCGGCGCCTCGGCGCATCACCGCGATGAGCTGCATCTCACCTTTCACCGCACCGTCATAGGCGTACTGCTCTTTGACGAGGACCGTCCCCGCGCCAAGCTCACCGGCGGTGTTGGCATAGACCTCCCGCGCGATGTTCTCGTCGGCTCGCACGATGGTCTCCGCGTTGACCTTCTTCCACGCGGTGTAGCCCGTCGGGAAGCCGGGCGCCGCTTTCGGCACGTCGTCTTGGCCGTCGGTGTTGCTCGAGCTGGCGCAGGCGCCGAGGTCCAGCGTGGCGAAGAGGGCAACGAGGGAAAAAACGAAGGCGCGTCGGATGTTCATCGCATGCCTCGCGAGGTCTGAGGGGTTCACTTTCAAGTATCACGTGATCGCGGCGATGGTCATCTCCGCTCCACCACGCGGCGCCCCTACTCACCAGAGCTGGGGTGGCTGCGGAAGATGGTCTGTCGGTAGAAAAGCAGCTCCTCGATGCTCTCCCGGATGTCGTCGAGGGCGCGATGCCCCTCGGCTTTGGGAGGTGGGTCGAGCTCGAACCAGCGCCGGGAGAGCTCCTTGAGGCTGGAGATGTCGATCACTCGATAGTGGAGGTGCTTGTCGAGCAGCGGCATGTATTTCCGGATAAATCGTCGATCCTGGCCGATCGAGTTACCGCACAGCGGCGACGTCCCGGGCAGGGTCCATCTCTCCAGGAACTCCAAGGTCTGCCGCTCCGCTTCGGCGCAGGAGATGCGGCTGTCTCGGACCGATTTTGTGAGCCCCGAGCGGCCATGCTGCTCGGTGTTCCAGTCATCCATCCGATCCAGCACGGCGTCGGGCTGGCGGATCACCAGGTTCGGACCTTCGGCCATGATGTTCAGGTCATTGTCGGTGATGATGGTGGCGATCTCGAGAGGGACGTCGGTCTCGGGGTAGAGGCCGCTCATCTCCATGTCGAGCCAGATGAGGTTGTGACGACTGGCGGGCACGCTGAGGTTCTCCAATTTACGGATGCGCCACTGTGCGCGCCTCGGAGCCCGACCGTCAACCCAGGACATCGAACCGGCGACCGCGACGGGTACGAGCCTATTGACCGGCCTTACAGCGCGGATATATGACCCCATCATGCCCTTCGTACATCTGCACGCGCACACCCACTACAGCATGTTGGACAGCACCGTCCGCATCCAGGATCTGGCGCAGCGCGCAGCCGACGATGGTGCGCGCGCGGTCGCCATGACCGACCACAACAACATGTTCGGCGCCGTGGATTTCATCAAGGCGTGCAAGCGGGCCGGGGTGAAGCCCATCCTCGGGGCGGAAGTCAACGTCGCCATGGGAGGCGGTGATCGCCATGATCCAGATCTCCGCAAGACCTGCACTCTGGTGCTGTTGTGTAAGACCAACGAGGGGTATCGGAACCTTTGCTACCTCTTGAGCCGCGCGTACATCGACGCGCCCTCGCGGGCTCCGTCGCCACGCGTCGACGTGGCGCTCCTCAAAGAGCGATCCGGCGGGCTCATCGCGCTCTCTTCGAGCCTGGCCGGCGAGATCCCGCAGGCCCTGCTCAGGGGGCAGCTCGACGTCGCCAAGCAGCTGGCGCGCCAATACCAGGCCATCTTCAGCGATGGCTTCTATCTGGAGATCGTCCGCAACGGCATAAAGGAACAAGAGCTGGTCAACGATCGCCTGGTGAAGCTCTCCACCGAGGTGGGTGTCCCCTTGGTTGCGGCTGCTGACGCTCACTACGCTGCAGCCGAAGATGCCGCCGCCCACGAGATCCTGATGTGCATCCAGATGGGCAAGAGCCTCCCGTCCCTGGACACCCGCGCGAGGGTCACCGACGATCTGCACTTGGCCCCCGCCGCGGAGATGCTCAAGCGTTTCGAGGACATCCCCGAGGCCATCGCCGCGACCTTAGAGATCGCCGAGGCGTGCGATGTCGAGGTGGAGCTCGGGGCGACCTATCTGCCAACGTTCCAGGTCCCCGAGGGCTTCGATCCGGAGTCCTACCTGCGCCACGTGGCCGAGGAGGGCCTGGCGAAGCGTATCGCCCACGCGGCCGGCCTCGGCCTCGACATCGACCCGGCGGAGTACGCAGCGCGGCTCGACACGGAGCTCCGGATCATCAACGAGATGGGGTTCCCCGGATACTTTCTCATCGTCTGGGACTTCATCGATTGGGCGAAAGCGAACGGCGTCCCCGTCGGTCCGGGGCGAGGCTCTGGTGCCGGCTCGCTGGTGGCGTACAGTCTGACCATCACAGACATCGACCCGCTGCGCTACGGGCTGCTGTTCGAGCGCTTCTTGAATCCGGAGCGGGTGTCGATGCCCGACTTCGACATCGACTTTTGCATGAACAAGCGCGATCGGGTCATCGATTACGTCACGCAGAAGTATGGAAGCCAGAACGTCGGCCAGATCATCACCTACGGGACGATGAAGGCCAAGGCCGTCGTCCGCGACGTGTCACGGGTCCTGGGCTTGTCCTTTGGCGAGGCGGATCGGGCGGCCAAGCTCATCCCCGATGAGCTGGGGATCACTCTGGAGCGAGCGTTCGCCATGGAGCCGCGGCTGACGGAGCTCAGAAACGAGGACCCAAAATACGCCAAGCTCTTCGACGTGGCGCCCACGCTGGAGGGGCTCAACCGGCAGCCGGGGATGCACGCGGCCGGGGTGGTGATCGGCGACAAGCCCCTGTGGGAATATGTCCCGCTGTATGCCGTCCACGATGAGCACGGCCACACGACCCTCGTCACCCAGTTCGCCAAAAACGAGGTCGAAGAGGCGGGCTTGGTGAAGTTCGATTTCCTCGGGCTCAAGACCCTGACGGTGATCGACCACGCGGTCCGCATCATCAACGAGCGGCACGCCCGGGACGGCGAGGAGCCGCTCGACATCGCGAGCATCGACCTGGCGGAGCGAGCGGTCTTCCGCCTGATGGCCAGCGGCGACACCACGGGGGTGTTCCAGCTCGAGTCGTCGGGCTTCAAGGAGCTGTTGCGCAAGCTCAAGCCCGACTGTCTCGAGGATGTCATCGCGGCTGTCGCCCTGTATCGACCGGGCCCGCTCCAGTCCGGGATGGTGGACTCGTTCATCAAACGAAAGCATGGCGAGGAGAGGGTCACTTATCCGCACGCCGACCTAGCCGAGACCCTGGTCGAGACCTACGGCGTCATGGTCTACCAAGAGCAGGTGATGCAGGCGGCTCGGGTGCTCGCCGGGTTCACCCTGGGGCAGGCCGACATCATGCGTCGCGCGATGGGGAAGAAGAAACCCAAGGAGATGCAAAAGCAGCGCAAGATCTTCGTCGAGGGTGCCATCGCGCGGCAGGTCCCCGAGGCACAGGCCGGTGAGATATTCGACACCATCGAGAAGTTCGCCGGCTATGGCTTCAACAAGTCTCACTCCGCCGCGTATGGGCTGATCAGCTATCAGACGGCCTGGTTGAAGGCCAGCTACCCGGTCGAGTTCATGGCCGCGTTGCTGACCTGCGATGGCGACAACACCGACAAGGTCGTGCGGTTTATCGCCGAGGCGCGGGCCATGGGGATCACCGTGCTGCCGCCGTCGGTCAACGAGTCGTCGCGTGACTTCACCGCGGTGAGCGGCGCCATCCGTTTTGGCTTGGGAGCCGTGAAAGGGGTGGGCGGGGGCGCCGTCGAGAGCATCATCGATGCTCGCGAGGACGACACCACCGGGGGGCCCTTCGAGAACCTGTTCGACTTCTGCGAGCGCGTGGATCTGCGCAGGGTCAACAAGCGGGTCATGGAGGCCCTCGTCAAGTGTGGGGCCTTCGACGACTTTCGGCTGCCGCGGCGGGGCTTGTTCCAGGTGTTGGACAAGGCCATAGAGCGGGGTCAGCAGGTCCAGCGCGACCGCGCGGCCGGGCAGTTCGACCTCTTTGGCGCGCTGGAGTCCGCCACGGCCGTCACGACCGCCCCGGCGCTGATAGAGGTTCACGCCGAAGAGTGGCCCGACAAGGTCCGTCTGGCCTTCGAGAAGTCGTGCCTGGGGTTCTATGTCTCCGGCCATCCACTGGATCGCTACAGCTCCGACCTGGGCCGGCTGCAGTGCACCCCGTTGAGCGAGATGTCCACGTGCGACGACCGCCAGGAGGTGGTGGTCGCCGGGGTGGTGTCCGAGTTCCGTGAGCGGCCGCTCAAGAGCGGCAAGGGGCGCATGGCCTTCGTCACCCTGGAAGATTTGACGGGGCGCGCCGAGATGATCGTCTTCTCGAGGGTGTATGCCGAATGCGAGGAAGCGCTCAAGAGCGACGAGCCGCTCTTGATCACCGCGGTGGCGCAGCACGAGGGTGACGAGGGCTCCAAGTCGGTTCGGCTCAAGACCAGCAGGGTTCAGACCTTGCGGCAGGTGCGCCAGGAGCAGACGCGTCGGGTCCGCCTCCACGTAGGGGTCAAGGCCCTGAGCGCCGCCGTGCTGACCAAGCTGGCCGAGGCGTTGCTGCAGAGCGACGAGGGCTTCCCCGTGGAGCTGCGCATCAGCGTCCCCGACCAGGGCCAGGCGCTGGTGTCGCTGGGACAGCATTTCAAGATGCAGGCTGACGACGAGGTCATCAGCCGCGTCGAGCGCCTGGTCGGGCGAGGCAACGTGGCCTTCCTGTGAGCGACGGCGAGCCCCTCGGCCGGCGCGAGCGCAAGAAGAGAGAGAAGCGAGACCGCATCTTGAGCACCGCGGGGGCGCTTTTTCGGAGCAACGGCTATGAGGCGACCACCACGCGCGAGATCAGCGAAGCCGCGGACGTCGCCACAGGGACCTTGTTCAGCTACTTCAACGACAAGCGCGAGCTGCTGCGGGCGCTCTTTCTGACCGAGATCGATGGGGTGTTGGACGGCGCGCTCGAGGGGCTGAACCGCGAACAGCCACTGGCCGACCAGCTGATGGCGCTCTTTGGCCCGCTGTACGAGTTCTACGGCGCCGACATCGCGTTGGGTCGTGAAATTTTTCGTTCGTTCATGTTTCACGGCGAGGTCGACGCGGTGACTCAGCGCTTCATCATGAAGCTGGTGGGGCTGTTCGAGCACGCCAAGGCGCGGGGTACCGTCTGCGAGGACATGCCATCGGCGACCGCGGCATATTCAGCGTTTGGGCTCTACCTCAGTGGGTTGCTGTTGCTGCTGGGGGGGCAGATGCCCGAGAGCTCTCAGCGTTCCCTGGTGCGCGCCAGCATGCAGCTCCTGGTAGATGGGATGCGCGCCGCATAGCCCGAGAGCGTGGGGTGCGGCTTCATGGTCGCCGGGGCGGGCCGCGGGCCGGCGTTGGGCTTGATGGGGCTGGTCGTTGTGGCGCGTGCGGTTGTGGCATCTGGGGAGCGCGATCTTGCTGATGATT
>JAAZYN010000268.1 GCA_014239625.1 Myxococcales bacterium
AACAAGCCAGGGTTATGTAAGCGTAGTTTCCACACGGGACACTGGCGCCGCTCGGCGGACCTCCGCGAACGACACCTTCAGGTGAGGAATCCGGCTGTCGGCGGCGCGGTGCGGCTCCGACTCTGTCGCCTTCTGTGAGGGCCGCACCGCCTGCGCGGCCTTGCCCGGGCCCCTGAGGACTCTTGTCCCCACCTCACGCTCCCGGACACGCGAAGTCGCCTGACGCACGGCCAGTCACGCTTCGATCGAACTGGAGATTCCGGCGCGGATTTGGGTGCTCGAGGGCGCATCAGCGCTGGCTGTAGCCATCACAGTGGCACGCCCGTCAGCTCCTCGGGGCTGACGGGCGCAGCCCAAACGACCGCGCCGCGCGACCGGCGTCGTCGAGACGGCCTCGATCAGCGTGCCGGCACGCTCGCTATGGAGAGCACTTCTTGACGTTCGCGGCGGTCGAGCAGCTCGCGGTCCCCGTAATCTTGCAGCCACCTTTTCGGCACGCGGCGCGGCTCGAGGTGCACTGGTTGGCGCCCTTGCACGTGCCGGTGCTCTCTCTGGGGCTGCAGTTGATGCAGTCGGCAGCCTCGACCGGATCGATGCAGATGCCGAGCTCGAAATCGAGGGTCGGATTCGCATGGTCGAGCGCTCCAGCGACCCACGGCGAGGGGGCGTCGCTGGCCACAGCGGGGGGGGCGTTGCTCGGGGACAGAGTCAGGATGCATGCTACAAACGTGGCGATCAACGCGGCGATTTTCTTCATGGCTCTCCCTTTGGATAAGACTGGCGTGTGCCACAGTAGACTCTATTTTTCGGGCGGCGAACAGGTAGCCCGCATCTCTCACCAGATGTCGAGCGACGCTCGGGAGGTGCGAGCGATGTCGCGGTGACGCGGACCGGGAGTCGAGGTCGCCGCCCCTAAACGTGCTGCCGGTCGGCTGGAGGGAGTACGCCGTGAAGGCACCGCAGATCTCACAGCATGAGCCGGAACCCGGTGAGAAGTGAGGGGTAGGTGTGCGGGCGCCGAGGCGCGTTGACATCATCCAAGCGGCGGGATCCCCTCGCGCAGGGGGGCCTGAAGGCAGGGATGCAACACCGTGAGGACGTGATATAGTTGGCGCGTGAATATTGAAAATGTGAGTGTTGTTAGTGTGTTGGGTGTTTTTTGTGCGCTGGCCGGCTGTCCAGATGGCGACGCTCTCAGCGGCTCGTGCCTGCCCAACGAGAGCAAAGAATGCCCATGCGGTGACGGCGTGGTTGGGTTCCAGGTCTGTGACGTTGACGGCCTGGGCTGGTCGGCGTGCGATTGCGGTCAAGGCCCCGACGCGACGGGGGCCCCTGACGCTGCCATATCCGACGGCAGTGGGCCCTGTGTCCAGACCGACAGATGGGCCGGCAAGGTGTGCGTTGAGGATACGGTCTTCTGGGTGGACAATTGCGGGGTCAAGACCGAGCTGGTCAAAGAGTGTGACGCTCCGGTGGAGGCGTGTCAGGACGGCGACTGCGAGGTGGTGTGTGCGTCGAAGGCCTATCGGGCATGCCACGGTGACGACGTGTGGTGGTTCGACGCTTGCGAGAACAAAGAGGAGCTGTTCAAGACGTGTGATGGCAACACCGCCTGCTCCGGCGATGATTGCGTCGAGGTGTGCCGGCCGAACGCCAGCACCGAATGCTACAACGGCAACGTCTGGGCATACGACTCCTGCGGCGACAGGAGCTTTGTCCAGACCCAGTGCGACGACACCCAATTCTGCGCCAACGGAGCCTGCGTCAAGATGGTCCTGTCGGGGAACTGGAACGTGGTCGCCAACCCGAGCTCGAAGGTCGTCGGCGGTTTCGCCACCCTCACCTACGGCGACTCCTTGCTGACCTTGGACGACACGGCGGGTGGCGGCGTGGTGAGCGGGACGATCCCGTTTCTGGGCAGCACCATCGACTACACCGGGACGGTCACCGGCAAGATCATGACGCTCAGCGGTCAGTACACCGACAACACGGGGACCACCCACGACGAGCTTTGGGACGTCACGTTCACCGACATCAACACCTTCGAGGGGATCATCTCCGACGATGTCAACCTGCAGATCCTCGGGCCGACGCAGGTCGTCTGGAACATCACTGGGACGCGTCAGTAAAGGGCAGGGCGTGCGCCAGGAACGTCTGATGGAGCCGGTCAGTGTGGTTGAACGCGAGATTCGTCGGGCGATTTCGTTGCTGGCAAGGCGCGAGACCGACGTCGTGGCGTCGTTACGTCGAGGTCGAGCGACGCCGCCAGCGGCGAAATCGCCCAGAAGGTCGCGTTCAGCCCAACTGACCGGCGGAATGGGCGCCCCCGGGCCGGCGAGTCCCTCACCTCCCCCCAATGACGGTCACGGGACGCAGTGCGCGCTGGTGTCGACGTCCGCCCAGTCGGCGTAGTTCGAAGCGCCCGGATCGGTGCAGCCGGCGAGCACCACGAGGTTGAGCGACCAGTTCACCTCGGTGCCGGTCACCAGCGGGATCTCGCTGCCCTGAGACGCGTCCCACAGGGTGAAGGTCACCACGTCGCCCAGGGTCCCGTTCATCATGGGGACCGTCGTGAAGCCGTCGATGGGGAACCCGACCCCGACGACCTGCCCCCCGATCCAGGCCGCTACCGCGTCGTTTGGCTGCAGCGCTGCGCCCGCCGCCTGGAGGTCATGGAAGACGACCCACCCCTGAGCTTTGGCGAAGGAGCTCCAGCCCGGGGTCGCCCAGCCCACGGGCAACGCCCACGTACAGCTGCCATCATCAACCTCCGCGGCGGGCGCGAAGTTGCTCGCCTGGGGGTGCTTACAGCCGTACAGGTACGGGTCCGAGCCGTCGCACGAGGCGCACGCGAAGCGGAGCGCGGGCAGCGCCTCCGTGAAGGCGACCTCATAGCCGCGGTTCGGGGCTAGAGTCGACAGGTTGCCGACCCAGGTGCCGTTGAGCTTGAACGCCGCTATCCCTTCGCCGACGACTTGATCGATCACCGCCTCGTCGGGGTCCAGCAGGGCGTCGCCCAGGGGCGTGGGTTCTGGCCCTGGAAACGAGATCGACTCGAGTCCTTCGGAGATAGAGTAGGCGATGTCCGGGTCCGTCGCCGCTCCGGTCAGCGGCAAGCTCACCGACGTCAGGCCTGCCGGCAGATCGAGCGTGATCCAATAGCCGGCCGTACGCTCCAGGGTCGAGAGGTTGCCGACGATCTGTCCATTGGGAAGCGGCATCGCCATCGTCCCCTCACCCATGATGCGCACCAGCCACGGCGCGATGGGGGCGAGCACCTCGGCGGTCACCGGGTTGTCCGGGAGCACGCGGAAGCTGACGAGGTTGCTGGCGTGGTGGAGCTTGATGCAGGTGTCCGACGCGATCGGCAGGTGGTCACACCCCGTCACCGGATCGCAGCTGTCGACGGTGCATGGGTTGCCGTCGTCACAGTCTTCGCCCAGCAGCCCCGTGCACTCCGCCGCGTCGCACCCGACGGTGCACGAGAAGTGGTCGACGTAGCAGCTGTCGTTGGCCCCGCGGACGTATCGGAAGTCCGTGGCCGGGGCGAACGTCTGGCAGAAGCTCTCCCACCCGCCGGCCGGCTTGGACTGCGACACCGTCGCGAAGGACGTGCCGACCGACCACGCCGTCCCGTCGGTGGAGACGTCGAACCACGCCGTGTCTGAGCAGCCGTCGCTGAAGCCCGGGGTGATGCAGCACTCGAGCGACGTGCCTGCGGTCAGCGGGCCGACGTCGAGGACGTGACCGCTGCTGTGCTCGCCCGTCGGATCGTCAGCGAAGCAGCAGCAGGCGCCGTCGTCGATGGCGTTGGCCTGCTGACATGTCGTGGTCACCGCGGCGCTCGGGTCGGGAGCGCTCTGGCACCCCGCGCCTGGGATGCACTCGTTGAGGGTGCAGAGGTCCCCGTCGTCACAATTGAGCAGACTCGTGGCCGCGCAGCTTCCGGCGTCGCAGACCGCGCTGTCGATGCACGGGTCGTCCAGGGTGCAGGCTTGGCCGTCGGTGGCCGAGCCGCTCTCGAAGGTGCAGCCGGTGGCAGGGTCACAGGTGTCGGTGGTGCAGGGGTTACCGTCGTCGCAGCTCCCTTCCCCCACCGGCGCGCAGGTCCCCGATTGGCAGAGGCCCGCCGTAGCGCAGCTGGCGTCTGGCACGCAGGGGAGGCCTTCCAGCGCGGGGGCGCCCTCGTTGGTGCAGTCACCGCTGTCGGGCTCACAGGCGTCGACCGTGCACGGGTTCAGGTCCGAGCAGTCGATCCCGACCCCGGCGACGCAAACGTGAGCGCTGTCGCATTGGTCCGCCGTCGTGCATGGGTTGCCGTCGTCGCAGGCGGCCCCCGCTGGAAGCCAACTCTGAACACAGCCCGCTCCGGTGACGCAAGAAGCCGAGCTGGCGCAGGGATCAACCGCGCAGATGACGGTGTCGCCGCCTGTGCAGTTGCCGAAGTAGCAGAAGTCGTCTTTGGTGCATTCGTCGCCGTCGTCACATTGACCGCTGGCCAGCCCGTCATGATAGACGATGCCTTTCTCGCAGTAGTCCTCGGTGCAGGGGTTGCCGTCGTCGATGGGCAGGGGATCGCCCGGGATGCACTGACCCGCCAGGCAGGTGTCGCCGGTGGTGCAGATGTTCGGGTTGTCCACGCACGCCGAGCCGTCGACCGCTTGGCTCGACACGCAGGTCGCGACGTCCAGCTCGCTGCACAGGCACGCGTCGTCGGTGCAGTCGTTTTCGTCGTCGCATTCGATGAGGACGCCAACGCACCGCATGGCGTGGTCACCGCAGCCCTCGTCGGTGGCGAGATCGCAGGCCTGGCATACGTCGCTGTCGCTACAACAGTCGCCGTCATCGCAGGCCATCCCGGCCGCCAGTGGCGTGCAGCTCACCCCGGCCGTCGGATCACAGCTGCAGCTCTGGCAGGCTTGCGTCGGGAGCGCAACGTACGCTCCAGCCGCGCAGGCGCCTTGATCATCGCACGCGTCGTCGGTCGTGCAGGCGTCACCGTCGTCGCAGGGAGCGGCCGCCGTGATCTGCTGCTGACAGTTGCGATCTATCCTGCAGACGCCCAGGGTGCATGGGTTGCCGTCGTCGCAGTCCAGGTCCGTCTCACAGGCTCCCGCGTCCTGGGTCACCTCCGCGAGCGCGTCCGTCGCCGATGCGTCTAGCGGCGCGTCCCCGGTCGTCTGGTCGTTGCACCCCGTGACGAAGAGCGCGGTCAAGAGCCGCAGCGCAAGCTCAGAGCCGTGACGTGCCCACATCGTGCGCTTCATGGAAACCTCCGGGAGATCGTCTGAGAGCAGTCTCCGTCGATAGTGTGCGGCCCCACGGGCCACATCACGCTCGATGATACCAGCAATGTCGTCGGATTATGAGGGTCTTCGGCCGAGCTGGCGCGCGCCAGCCGGGAGCACGGCCAGGCTCTGCATGCCCGCCGGAGCGACGGCCCACCATCGCGTCCGCCCGCGGCCCGCCTCGTGGGGCGATATCGGCGGGATCCCCGCGCGTGCCGTGGTCCACGACTGGACGCAGGGGACCTGGTTGACCCGCGGGCGCGACCGCGCTCCCTCCAGAGCCTCAACGGGTTGGACGGCCAAAACTTTGGAGCATCGGGCACCTGCGCCTACGCTGACCCTGTCGTGCGGTTATGCGTCAAAGGTATAGTGACTCTCGGGATGTTGACCTCCAGCGCCGGGCTGGCCGCACCGCCCGGCAGTGGGAAGCTCGCCGTCGTGGTGTCAGGTCCCGCCACCGCTGCGCTGTCGATCACCGGGCCTGATGACCGCCGCTTCACCGCGTCGGCATCATCAGGACTTTGCGGGTTACCTCCCGGCGACTATGACGTTGAAGCGCGC
>JAAZYN010000269.1 GCA_014239625.1 Myxococcales bacterium
ACCCGGCAGCACTACGCCTCCTTGGTTTCCCTCGAAGTTCCATGAATGTTCCGGGGTAGCGCTCTCGCCCAGGCGTCGGCGCGGCCTCGTCAGCCCGCCCGACGGTCCCCACCAGAGCAGGCCACCCCATGTCCCATGGCAGGTCGAGCGAGGTCGAGCTGACGGGCGCGGCCCGCCAGGTGGGCCACGCCGCAGTGCCCACACGGCGAGCTCGCCGCTGGGACCTCGCGCCCATCGGTGCGGCGGATCCACCGGTCGCAGCCGAGTGGGCGTAAACCAAGCGGTCAGGTCAGGGCAGCGCCGTCGGGGTGAAGGCCAGGTGGAAGTCCAACAACTCAGGCAGCGGCTCCTCCGGAGGGATCTCCCAGATCCCCTTGATGAGCTCACCGATCCCCTCGGGGTCGATGCCAGCGATGGCGATGACCAGATCGATCAGCGCCTGACTCTGGATCTGTCCGATGAGCTCGGCCGTGTCTGCGCCCGTCGGCAGCGCGCTGGCCGGGGTCAGCCGGAACTCGGGGCTCAAGACCACCAGATCGGTGAGCTTCTGACCCGACGTCTGGTACACCGCGATGGGGTAGGCGGCGGCCGACTGTGACCAGCTCTCACCGCTGACCTGACCGCTCAGCGTCAGCTCCGTCCCCGGATCGGGGAGCTCGTTGGCGTTGTAGTCTTGCGCTACGGTGAGCGCCAGGCTCTGGGTCGTCGCGTCCCAATCGGAGAGCCCGAAGAGGACCTGTGGAACGAAGCCGCCGAGGATCGTCGCGGCCAGGTCGCTGGCGGGCTGGATCACAGTGACGTCGTCCGGGGTCGCCACCAGCGTCCTGTCGGGGATCTTCTGCCAGCCCTCCGTTGGGCCCTCGAAGACCTGTTCGATGATCGCGGCGAGCTGATCGTCGCGGCGGGTCCAGAAGAAGCCTGTCGACGTCTCCCACAGATACCCGAACGGGTACGCCGTCAGCGAGGCCGACTTGGGCTCGGTCAGCAGCTCCAGTGGATATCGGTAATGGGTCTCCGCCTCGGCGATGACCTCCAGCACCGCAGCCGTTATGGCCTGGGCCTGACCCAGCAGCTCTTCGGCGGTGGGGCGGTCCCCCGCGCGGGCCGCGACCACTCCCTCGTAGAGCGCGACCGCGTGGTCGATGCGCTGGACGTAGACCCACAGGACGCGGTGGAGCTCGGCGTAGAGGCTGCCCGACATCGCCTCAGCCGGCGCCGGCAGGGCGTCGACGATAGGGCCGTGTGCCGCCCTCATCGCCTTGAGCTGAGCCATGTCGCTCGTCTGCCAGGCGGCGAGCGCGGCGTCGTCGAAGCCGAGGACCTTCTGAAACGAGATCTTGGGCCGTCGCGCCAGGATGCCCGCGGCCTCGCCCAGCTCGTCCTGAGGCAGCTCGCCCGCCAGGTAGAAGTAGATCAGCGGGGACTCCTCATAAAAATGCCGCTCCTGGAGCTCCGTCCAAGCCTTCAACGCCTCCGCTACAGCCTCGGCGCGGTCGCCGTAAACGGGGCCTATCCAGTCGAGATAGGCCGTCCAGGTGGTCGTCGCGTCCCAGGTCGCCCGGGTCAGGTAATGATCGTACTGCCAATACGCCCACTCGCGTCCGGTGGTGAAGGTCACGTGACCCGTCATGGTGTCGGCGAAGCGCTGCACGTCCTCTTGTCTCGACAGCCCGGTGATCGGCATCGCCAGCGGCAGGTTGTTGTCGAACCCGAGCCACCAGGCCGTCTCGGGAAACCAGATCTGCTCGCGGCCGCTGGCGCTGGCCTCGGAGACGAAGTCGAGCTGGTGGTCGAAGCTCTCACACCCATAGACCGGGGCTGGCCGGCCCATCGCGTAGTACATCGTGGTGTGAACCCAGGCGCCCAGGTCTGGAGCGGCCTGCAGCGGCAGGTGATAGAAGTGGCCACCCTGCTCGTCCTCCAGGTCACACGTGATGTGAATCCAGGCGTAGGTGGAGACCCCTGGATGAGCATCGCGCACGTGGGCCACGGCGGTGTTCATCCAGCCCAGCACCTCGGCGTCCTTCGGCTTGGTGAACTCGCTGGTGCCGATCTGAAAGCCGATGAACGACAGGCCGGCGTCGAGGATCGTGTCGAGCCGCTCGCGAATCTGTGCATCCGCCGGCTGCGTCGGGTCGGCGATGAGCTTGAAGTTGTTTTGCTGCTGGTCGGCGAAGCTCGTAACGCAGCCGACCCGGATCCCAAAGCTGGCCGCCTCGGCAGCGATTTCCGCCATGTACGGTGCCCACGCGTCCAGGTCCATGGTCTTGAGCATGTGCCAGCTCAGGGTGTTCTGGCGGTTGCGCGCCAGGTAGCGGATGAGCTTCCTCGCGTGCTCTCGACAGCCTGGCTCTCCGGGCCTCAGCAGCACGTCACTGGCGATGATCGGGTGCTGCGTGTGGTGATGAAAGCCCCGCCGCGCGAAGGTCGGCTGCTGCCGCAGCGCGTAGCTCGGAAGTACGGCGGTGTCATAGGGGATGAACACGGACTGTTCGGGGTGGATGTATCGGGCCCCGAGGTCTCCGGCGATGTGATACAGCCCGTACATGGCGCCCACCTCGGTGGTCGCCACCAGGCGGACGTCGCCGTCGCCGACGGTGGTCAACGCATATCCCTCTGCGCCGTGGTCGCCGTCGGGGTCGACCACCGCCTCCACGGTCCACTCCGGGTTCTCCGCGGTGGCCGCGACGCCGAGCACCGCCGCCAGGGTCAGGCGCAGGTCCTGGGCCGACGCGGCGAGCCCCGGGCCAGCGTCGTCGGGCACGACCACTCGGACGTTGACCGCCCCGTCCACCACCAGCGGTCCGCGGGGCGGAGCGCCCTCGGGGCAGGCGGTGGAGAGCGCGGTTGCGAGCAGAGCGGTCAGAACGCAGCAGCGCATGCGAGGGGCCTCCGAAGCTGAATGATCGAATGGATGTCCAGATGCCGTCGTGTCCGAGGCATCCCGCCGCCATGGCGGCGCCATCGCGGATCGTCTGACCTGGGAGGCCGGCCGCAGCCCATGGCTGCTACCAGCTCTTCCAGGCGCCGTTGTCGCAGTCGCCGGTTGAGATGTTGCCGTCTTCGCAGCCATCGACCGAGTCGTCTCCGCCCAGAAACCAGCCACCACCCAAGCACTCGTCGCCGTCCCAGCCGCCCCAGAGCGTGTCGTCGCCGCCGTTGCCACACAGGCGATCCGCGTCGAGCTGCGGCGGGTCGCTCCAGATGTCGCCGCTGAACAGGCTGTCGTCGCCATTGCCGCCGCGCAGGAAGTCGGGACCCAAGCCCCCCGCGAGGTGGTCGGCGCCGCCCTCGCCGTCCAGCTTGTCCCGGCCGCCTTCGCCCCACAGCACGTCGTGTCCGCCGTCGCCGATCATGACGTCGTCTCCGGGGCCCCCGTTCAAGTGGTCGTCGCCGCCGCCGCCATCGAGCGAGTCGTTGCCCGGACCACCCACGATGAAGTCGTCGCTGTTTCCCCCCTCCAGCGTGTCGTGACCTTCGCCGCCATACAGCTCGTCCTTGCCCGGCGCTCCCCGGAGGTAGTCGTCGCCCGGGCCGCCGTGCATCACGTCACCCTCGCCATCGAGCACCAACCCGCCGCTCTCGCCATAGAGCTCGTCGTCGCCGTCACCGCCGTCGAGCCAGTCGCCGCCCTGGTTGCCTTTGATCACGTCGTCGCCACCCAGGCCAACGATGCAGTCGTTGCCGTCGCCGCCGCTGAGATCATCGGGTCCATCCGACCCGATGATCAGGTCGTCGCCGGCGCTGTTGCTCTCGGACGCCACCGAGAGCGCGCAGGACCCTCCCGGCTCGCAGCCCCACTTGGCGCCGCCAGCAAAGATCGTGATGACGCCTCGCGCGGCGTCATCGATCCAGGCGCCCAGCGGTCGCTGACAGTACATGGTCTTCAGCGCCGCGTTGTTACATGGGTGTCCGGGATCGAAGGTAGCGCCGTCGGTCGCGCCGCCCGCGAGGATCGCGTCCAGCGACAGCACCCCGTCGCAGCTGGCCGGCGGTTTGATCGTCTCTGCCAGCTGCCAGTAGCCCTTCTCGTAGAGGTGCCACGCGGCGAACAGGACCATGTAGTCGAGGCCGTTGAACTCCGCCGTGTCCCAGTGCCTGCTGCCGATCCGATCGTCGGCGCTGATGACGCGTGACTCCCCCTGCCACCCAGGCACGTTCGCGCAGCCCTCGGTGTCCCGGCACGGACCCGAGCAGGGCGCCGTCCGCAACAGCGACTCTACCCGCCATGACGAGAACGGCGCCGCCAGCTCCACACCGGACATGATCGCGTAGACCAGGGCGAACCAGTCTTTGCCATCGCCCACCGCCTTGCCCGCGAACTTCTCGACGTCCCAGACGCCGCTGGTCGTGGCCAGACGCAACGCCATCGTGCGATTGAACGAGAGGGTGGCCTCCCAGATCAGCTGCAGGCCCGCCCACGCCGCCTCGCCGACGGTCTGCGACGTGAAGTTGCGGTAGTCGTCGACGCCGAAGTCGTCGCCACAGATGGCGTTGGCTGACTTGGCGATGTGGTTGGAGAACCCGAGGGCGCTGCCACCCCAGACGTCAGGCGGGTGGACACCGTTGGGGTCGGTGACCTTCCAGCCGTTGTCGCGCAGATGCATCACGAGCCGGTGCGTGGTGGCGCGGGCCTTTTCGCGCAGCGGCGTGCCGCCGCTCATAGCGCTGTCGGGGACGAGGGCCGCGATGACGCCCAGCCCGAAGACCAGGCCGACGGTCTGGTCCTGGCTGGTGAACGCGCCGCCATGGATGGTCGGCGCATCGCACAGCAGGTCACCTCGAATGCACTCGTAGCCAGCGAAGCCGTCGTCTCGCGGGAAACGGTAGCTCCCGTCGGGTTTCAGGTAGAGATCTTCGGGGGCGTCGTCCCGCACGAAGAAGCCGTCGAGCACAGGCTGCACCGCCGGGTAGTACTCCTCGGCCTTCAAGTCCAGGCGGTCCACCGCGTTGAGCGCCATGGCCAGGTCCGCCTCGGTCTCCTCGGTGGGCACCCCCAGGCTGGTAAAGAGCGCGTGCTCCAAGGCAAGAGACGCCAGATAGTCGCCCTGCCAGATGGTGCCGTCCCCCCAGTTCATCATGCCCTTGGCGTCGGGGATGTCCTCCTTGGGGCACTCGGTGAAGCTCCAGTGGTTGTGACAGTCGACCTGTGGCTCCCTGCGCGACGCCGGGACCGACTGACCCGCCCCCGCGCCGACGCTGACGAAGCCCGGGTAAGCGGCGGTCCCATCGCCGCGGAGCCGCCTTCGATAGCGAAAGTACTTGGCCAGCAGATCGTCGTCCTGACAGCTCAGGCCGTCGGTCGGCGGCAGCGCGATGTCATCGGGGGCGTCTATCCAGGGCGCCGCCAACCCCGAGCAGTCCACGGCGCAGGCGCCCTTGCTGCCGTTGAGCTCGCCGTCGTCGCACACCTCGAAGCCGTCGTCGATCAGGCCGTCACCGCAATGCGGGCCGAGCACGCTGCAGTCCGTGGCGCAGAAGCCATAGTCGCCGTTGTCGTCGCCGTGATCGCACAGCTCGTAGCCATCGTCGACGACGCCGTCGCCGCAGGCCGATCCCGGGCCGGAACAATCCGCGGCGCACTGCCCGTACGCGCCGTTGAGCGCGTCTCCGTCGTCACACACCTCCGGCGCCGTCACCGCCCCGTCGCCGCAGTCCGGCGCCGGGTCGCAGTCCGCCGGGCAATGGCCGTCCGTCCCGTTGAGCGGTCCATCATCACAGGACTCCCAACCGGTGTCGGTGATCCCGTCTCCACAGTGGGACGCGTAGACCTGACAGTTGCCACCACAAAACCCATACAGTCCGTTGAAGTCCGCCCCCGAGTCACAGAACT
>JAAZYN010000026.1:0-237 GCA_014239625.1 Myxococcales bacterium
CCGGAGACCAGGATTTCTCAAACGCGAGACGACGCGTGAACGGTCTATTCGTTCAGCGCGTTCTTCAAGACCTGGCTGGGCTTGAAGGTCAGAACTCGGCGCGCCGAGATCGTGATCGGGTCGCCAGTCTGGGGATTGCGTCCCGGACGTTCTTTTTTGTGTTTGACGACAAAGTTGCCGAAGCCGGAGATCTTGATCTTCTCTCCGTCTCCGAGGGTGTCTTTCATCGTCTCGAAC
>JAAZYN010000026.1:247-14511 GCA_014239625.1 Myxococcales bacterium
CGTAGACCGCTTCGATGAGGTCGGCCTTGGTCATGTGTTGCGCTCCGCTGCTCGGTCTAGGCTTGGGTACGGGCGAACTCGACCAGACGGGTGAACCCCGCCGGATCGTGTACGGCAATGTCGGCTAGCATCTTTCGGTCGACGCCAACGTTGGATTTGGACAGGAGATGAATCAACTCTGAGTATTTCAGGTCGTTCATGCGGGACGCGGCGTTGATCCGAGTGATCCACAGGCGTCGGAACGCGCGCTTCTTCGTGCGGCGATCACGGTAGCTGTAGCCCCACGCCTTGAACACTGCGTTCTTGGCTGTGCGGAACAACTTGCTGCGTCCACCCCGGAAGCCTTTGGCGGCTTTCAGGATCTTCTTTCGCCGACGGCGTGCTTTGTAACCACGTTTTACGCGAGCCATTTCGATGACCTCTCGTCGCTGCCTTCAGACCTTGAGCATACGCCGGACGAGCGGAGTATCCGCGTCGCTGACGAGCGTGGCCTTGCGTAGATTGCGTTTACGCTTCGGGCTTTTTTTGGTGAGGATGTGGCTCTTGAAAGCCTTGTTCCGGCGAATTTTTCCACGACCGGTGAGGCGAAATCGCTTGGCGGCGCCCCGATGAGTTTTCTGCTTTGGCATGTCGGTCGACCTGGTGCGGAGCTTGGACCCTTCGGAGTGACCTTGGTCAGCAGGGATTTTGGTAGGCACGGGCGGGATTGAACCGCCGACTTCTGCCGCGTCAAGGCAGCGCTCTCCCACTGAGCTACGTGCCTGCAACAGCGATGGATCCAACTCGGATGCAAAGAATCTGGCCACCATCGGTGGCGGCGGCGGAAGCTAGCGTTAGTCCGGTACACCGTCAAGTACAAATAGCGGAGCGATATGGTTTGTCCTGGTATTGACCCGGCTGACGCATGCGTCATGATTCCGCGGTGGGGAACAAGACATGGCGAAATCGTGGCGACGCGGCGTGGATCGGACAGGTTCTCGATCGCGGGCGCACTCATCGCTTGTTCGGTCAACAGACCCTCTGGCGACGTCTGGTCGGACAGACCCTCGGCGAGGTGACAGCCTCGCTGGGGGTGAATGAACAAGGCGCCCTTCGGATCATGGCGGGCAACGAAGCGGCTTGCCGAGAGGTGCTGGCCCGGGACAGTCACGTGCTCGCGGCCTGGAACGCGATGGCGGTTCGTCTTGGGGGACGCCGGGCAGAGCGGTTGGTGTGCTGGGTCAACCCACAGGTGGGACGCAACGCGCGGCGCGCGCACCCCGAGGTGACGCCCACGGCGCGTGCTACGGAGCCCGCGGCGCGGCCCGCCGCCGCCCTCGACCAGGACCTGGCTCGGCGGCTGGCGCCAGCCGAGGTCGCCGACCCTGAGATAGGGGCCGCGCTGGGGAGGATCGCCGCGAAGATAAAGGCGGCTTCCAGTGACGGGTCGGATGCCGCATAATGCGCCGGCCCCGCTTTCAGGCAGGTGGGGGCAAGGAGCCTCGATGAGCCGTTGGATAGGACATCTGTTGCCGCTCGCTGTTGTGATGGCCACGTTCGGTGGCTGCTTCAGCGATGCGCCGCTGATCATCGGCGACGCCGACACGGTGCTGCCCGACGTGATCGGCGAAGAGGTCGACGGAGCCGCGGTCCCCCCGGATAAACCCGCTCAGCCCAACGCTTGCGAGACCTCGGCGGATTGCACCGGATCGCAGTGCCGCAGCGGTGTCTGCGTCGTAGACCCCCCCGGCAGCAGCGTCGGCGTGGTGACGAACACCGACAACGTCGCCACTGAGCAAGCTCCCAACCTGGCCTGCGTCGAGGTCGCCCCCGCCACCCCCGCCGGGCCGGCCACGGTCACCATGTTCGGTGCGGTGGCGCGTTTTGGAAATGGCAACAAGACCATCGACATCCAGGTGGACGTGTTCGACGCTACGACCTTCGATCCATCGATTTGCGAGTCGCGCGCCACTCTGGAGGACAGGCTCCAGTGTTACCAGGATTACGGGGCCGACGGTCTGGGCGTGGCGCCTCTGGGGACGGCCCTGTCCGAGCCGGTGGTCCGAGCTCCGGCCGAGCTTCCCGCGAGCTGCCAGAGCGGCACCACCGACGAGGGGGACTCGTCGTTGTGTCCCATCGGTTACCTTTGCACGAAGACGGCCCCGCCCGACGAAACCTGGGCCTGCACTCCGCCCGAGCTACCGGAAAGCTGTCAGAAGCCTCTGGGCGACGAGGGGGACCACTCGCTGTGTCCGCTCGGCTATCGGTGTATCGAGGTGGGCCTCGATTGGCACTGCCTGGAGCAGTACGGCGTCTACGAGGTCGCCGGCATCCCGACCAACACGCCGCTCGTCCTCCGTAGCCGCGCCACGACGTTCACGAACAAGTGGCATGATTCCTACACCTTCAACGTGTACCTCTACGCCGATCAGGCCGAGGCTGGCGATCGCATGCATTACGACGCGACCATGGTCTCGGAGGGGCAGTGGCGGCTCACCCCCAACACCGTGAGTCTGCCCCCGATCGGCGAAGGAAATGGCGTGATCGGGGGTCGCGTACGGGACTGCCGCAGCGATCGTGACAGCTGGCCGATCTCGCAGGTCGCGCTGGGGCTTGCCAACCCGGCCGCAAAGATCGTCTTTTTCAACAACCTCGAGGACGACACTGTGCCCCTCCCGGACCGTGACGCGACCAACATCCTGGGCCGGTTCGCGGCCCTGGATGTGCCCGCGGGGTGGAACGCCATGAGCGGGTCGGTGCGCATCGGGTCGGACGTCTTCACGCTCGGTGCCGTTGACGTCTACGTGTTCCCCGATAGCCTGTCTCTGGTGACCTTCCCTGGCTTGCAGCCACACTGGTCTCAAGCCCTCGCCCAATAAGGCAAACGGACTTCGCCGCATGCACACACACCCATCTCTGCTCGCCTCGCTGCTGCTCTGCGCTGCGGTCTCGTTCGGATCTTTCGCCTGTGAAAAAGAGAAGGTGCAGGTGAAGTCCCAGCGCAGCACCAAGACCGTGGAGTTGCCCCCCAAGCCGCCGCTCGAACCCCCGAAATACACCAAACAGCATGCGGACGGGGTCTGGACGGTCGAAGGGCTCCTCCGCAACAACAAGAAGGCGATGGGAAATACCGTCAAGGTGCGCGGGAGCATCGTCAAGCTCGTGAAGTGCCCGCCGCCGGCGCCCCACACCGAGGAAGAGATAGCCAAGTTCAAAGCGCTGCATGACAAGTGGAAGAAGCTCGTGAAGTTGGGCAAGCGCATCAACAAGATCCCGCCCGACGAGCCGATCCTGAAGCCCAAAAAGCAGGCGCGCACCTGCAACCCGAGGCCCCAGGCCGTGCTTCAGGACACGCCCCCGAGCGACCGCTTCAAGCTGACCGTCGCGGGCTCCATGTACAGCCCGCTGGCGGTGTTCACCAATGGGCAGGTGGTGACCATCGAGGGGGTCTTCGACATGGTCACACCCGACGGCCACTACATGAACCAGGATGGGCTCATGCACCTCAAGGACGTGCCTCAGGAGGACGATGACAAGGTGCAGGAAGCTCCAGGTGAAGCCGCGCCGGCCGCCGGCAAGAAGGCCAAGAAGTAGCTGACCGCCGGAAGCCGCGCAGGTGTCGCGGCTTCCGGCCGTCGCGCTCAGCGCGGCCTTGCTCGACGTTCGAAAAGGGGGCGCCCGACCTGCGTCATGTGCTCGATCGGTGACGCCGACGACAGCTCCAGGGCGTGTCTCTGGGCCATGATGACCACGGTGCTTCCGAGGTTGAAGGCGCCCAGCTCGTCCCCCTTGCATACCCGCGCTCCGGCGCTTGGCGTGACGGTAATCCGGCTGACGTTGGTGGCGCCGACCATGACCACGGCGACCCACCCGAAGTCGTCGCTGTCGATGCGGATCACCGTACGCGCGTTCCGCGCCAGGAGACCGTCGATTCGCCCGATCGCAGCGGGCATGACCGGATAGCGTCGGCCGGGGATCCCGCGAACATCGGTGACCACCCCGTCGCATGG
Organism: Myxococcales bacterium; assembly: GCA_014239625.1. Classification (GTDB taxonomy): domain Bacteria; phylum Myxococcota_A; class UBA9042; order PHBI01; family JAAZYN01; genus JAAZYN01. Next base: position 4,237 of record JAAZYN010000026.1, read on the forward strand.
GCTGTGCACCCGGTGATAGTCACGTGGGCTCAGGTACAGGGTGGCGTAGGAGCCGCCCCTCAATCGGCCGGCCAGGCTGTCGTCGCCGAGGAGGTCGGCGAGGTTGAAGTCGCGGCCTTTGATCGCTTCCAGAACCAGGTCCTCGGAGATCGATCCAGCCGCGGCAAGTCGCGCGTCCGCTGGGCTGACGAGCACGTCCGGGCTTGCGTCGACCGGCCGCGCTCCGTGCTTGAGCGCGCGGGTGAAGAACTCGTTGAAGGTCCGAAAACCGCCATCGGGGACGGCCGCTTCCGCCATGTTTACGTCGAACGCGGCGCAGAAGGCGGTGATCAGCCCCCGAAGGGCAGGGCGCGGAAGCTCCGCGTCGGCCACACGCTGCGCGAGTCGGCTCAGTCGTGGTCCGGCGATCGCCTCATACCAGATCTTTGGTGGTCGCATACTTGCCTTGTTGCCCTCTGGTCTCGTGCGCGGAGAGTGGTCGGGGATACCGGTGAGCGTTTCGGTCCAGCTCAAGAGGCGGGCCGACGCAGGACTGGGCGGTGTATCTCATGGAGGCGCGAGGCACGGCTGGGCTCGCAAAGCCCAGCGCGCACGGCCGGAACTCTACACAAACGATACCAGCGCTGGATTTTGCATGGCGCTCGGAGCGACCCCCAAACGGCGTAGCGGTGGAAAGCGTGGAGCGCACCACCAAGCGGGTGACGTCGTATTCCACAACCGTCACGCCGAAGCGAGCACGCGCCGGTCAGGGTCGCGGAGCCGCCGGGTGCGGCCGGAGAAACGTGTATGATCCCGGATAGGGCGCTCGCAAATTTGCGTAGAACGCTCTTCTTTGTGCACACTTGTGTTGCACTTGAGACAGGCCTCTGGTGTAGGAGCGTGGTGGCTGCTGAGGAATCCAGCTCAAACCGTCAGGGCCCCGGAAGGGTGACGATGCGTATGGTTGCGCCCCACGTGCTCAAAGAGTCGCTGGTGTTGCGCGCCAAAGAGAGAGCCGGCCTGTTCAAGTTGGTAGCCACCGACGCGACAGGTGGCGTGATGACGGCCTATGGCGGCGCCGAGCAGCCAGCCGCGGGGGACATCCTGTCGTTCTTGCCGGTGGACGAGGGCTTCGGTCCTGTCCGTCTGCTCGCGCGTGCCCTGGAGCCGGTGGAGTTTCCAGGCACGGTGACCCTTCACGTGGCCGTCCATTGGGTGGCCGTCACGACTCCCAGCGCTGCTCATCTGGCCAGGATTTTGGCGGTTATGGGGGTGCGGGTGCATCTCCCACCGGGGGTCGCCGAGGCCATGAAAGATGGCCGGGAGTTGGTGTACGAGCCGCTGACTCAGCGCGTCCGGATGATCGACATCCGTCAAGGGCATGTGCAACAGCCGACGGCGGACCTGGCGACGGGGATCGCCGAAACCATCACTCGAACGCAGCTCGGGATCTTGGTGGAGACCGTCGCCGCGGACGAGAGCCGGTCGTGGAATCGGCCAGGAGACCCACGGCCCGACGATGAGGGCGCCGCCAACTCGAGCACCTCGGCCGGGCAACGTATAGACTCTCGCCGCACGAGCACGGGGCGTTGGAGCGCTGGTCGCCCTCCTGAAGACGCGCGCACGTCTGCCGAGGCGGGCAAGGATGGAGCCGGTGAGCTCGCGCCCAGCGGCAGCGGCGACAACCCCGGCTGCTACCGGATCGGAAATGACGCGACGGCGCCGCCGGCTGACCGGGTGGCTCCAGAGACCCGTGATCGGTCTGCTGGGTCGATGGCTCCTCTTCCGGAGTTCGAGCGGGATCATGCGCCCGGCGAAGTCTCGGTGGGCGGGGCCTCTTTTCGGATGATCTGCGTCAGCCTCGGGCAGCGCTCCTGCACCTTCGAGATGCCGGACCACGGAGTGGCCATCGGCGCCGCCGTCACGGTAGGAGTCCCGGCCGATCCTCTGGAGACGGGCCTCATGGTGTGGGTGCCGGGCAGCCTGGAGCGGATTGAGCAGGGAGGACGACCTGGTCTGCTCCGGCTTCAGGTCCGCTTGCAGCCCACCGTGCCGCGCGCGTACCGGCGCCTCGTGCAGTATTGGTCACGTCTTCGACAGCGCCGGTGAGCTGAATCACTTGCGGATCGCCCTCATCGGGGACGTGCACCTGGCCTGGGGCGCAGACGATGTCGCGTGGTTCGACGCCCGGCCGGACTACGGCGCGGTGTTGTTCACCGGCGATCTTCCAGGTCTGAGGCACCGCCGGGCCTTCGACGTCGCCGCCAGGATGGCCCCGTTGGAGACGCCCGCGTATATGATCGCCGGCAATCACGACGGGCCGTCCCTCTTTGAGCTGCTCTTGGACCTCTTGAACCTTAGCCATCGATACGCTCCTCTGGCGCGCTCGGTCGCCAAGCGAGTAGGCAGGCTCGACGAGGCGCTCGGCAATGTGACGCTGGCGGGCTACAGCCATCACACCTTGGAGCGGGGCCTGGGCCTGATCGTCGCTCGGCCGCACACCCAGGGCGGAGGGCTGAACTTCGCACCATACATCGCTGAGGCATACGGCCCGAGAAACCTGGCAGAGTCATCCAAGAAGCTGTGTGACGTCGTCGACGCATGTCCGCACGAGCGGCTTGTGTTTCTGGGGCACAATGGTCCCAGCGGCCTGGGCGATCAGCAGAACGCGATGTGGGGGGCAGACCATAGGCGCCGCGGGGGTGATTGGGGTGACGTCGACTACCGTGCCGCCATCGATCACGCGCTAGCGACCGGGCGGCGTGTGCTGGCGGTCGTCGCCGGGCACATGCACCAGCGGACCAAACAGAAGAAGATACGGCCGTGGTGCACGCGTCGAGACGGCGTCTTGTACATCAACGCCGCTCGCGTCCCGCGGGTGTTTCATCAGGGGCCCGATGGCGCTCGCAAGCGTTATCATATCGCGCTGAGCATCGACGGGACGACCGCGACGGCCGAGCAGGTCACCGTATGAGCGCGGTGATGAGCGGGTCGCGGTGCCACGCGTCCGCGATCAGCCGAACATTTTCACGCATGTACGGAGCCCCTGCAGCAGCCGATCGATGTCCGCGTGGGTGTTGTAGATACCGAGGGACGCGCGGCACGTAGCCGGGACACCAAAACGCTTCATCACCGGTTGGGCGCAGTGGTGACCGACCCGCACGGCCACTCCCTCGAGGTCGAGGATCGTACCGATGTCACTCGGATGCGCGGGCTCCATGACAAACGAAAGCACGGAGCTCTTGCGCGTGGCGGTCCCGACCAACCTGAGCGCGCCGAGGGTCTGGAGTTGCTCGGTACCGTAGCGCAGTAGCTCATCTTCGTGGCTCGCGATGGCCTCAAATCCGATCGCCGTCAGCCAGTCGATGGCCGCGCCGAGTCCCACAGCTTGCACGATGGCGGGTGTGCCAGCCTCGAACTTGTTGGGCAGCGACGCCCACGTGCTGCCGTCGAAGCTGACGGTCCGAATCATGTCGCCGCCACCTTGATACGGCGACATCGCTTCGAGGTGCTCTCGCTTGCCGTAGAGCACCCCGATCCCGGTCGGTCCGTATAGCTTGTGGGCCGAGAACGCGTAGAAATCGCACCCCAGTGCCGCCACATCAACGGCCAGGTGTTGCACCGCCTGAGCGCCGTCGACACACACGAGCGCGCCCACGTCGTGGGCCATCTGTATCATCTCCGCGACCGGGTTTATGGTGCCCAAAGCGTTGGAGACGTGGACCACAGAGACCATCTTGGTCTTCGCGCTCAGCAGCTCGGCGTAAGCGTCCAAGGAGATGGACCCATCATCGAGCAGCGGCACGTACCGGAGTCGCGCGCCGGTGCGCTGGCAGACGAGCTGCCACGGCACGATGTTGGAGTGGTGCTCCATCTCCGTGACCAGGATCTCGTCGCCCGCGCGGAGATGGTCCAACCCCCAGGCATGAGCCACCAGGTTGATGCTCTCGGTGGTGCCGCGAGTAAAGATGATCTCCGCTTCGTCAGCGGCCCCGAGGAAGTCCTTTGTGGTGTGTCTGGCCGCCTCATAGGCTTCGGTCGCGCGCTGGCTGAGCGTGTGAACACCCCGATGCACGTTCGAGTAGTTCACCGAGTAGCCATCCGTGATGGCCTCCAGCACGGCGGTCGGTTTGTGGGTCGATGCTGCGCTGTCGAGGTACACTAGCGGTTTGCCGTGGACCTCCTGATTCATCGCCGGGAATTGAGCCCGAATGGCCTCGACGTCAAACATCAGAGCTCCGTGGGCCAGCTGGCGTGCTCCGTGCCACCCGAGAGCTCCTCTTCGAGCTCTCGGCCCAGCTGCTCGGCCAGCGTGGTTGAGGCCATGCCGTCGAGCACCTCACTGGCGAAGGCGTACGTCAATAGCCCCCGAGCGTGCTCATAACTCAGCCCCCGCGACTGCAGATAGAACAGCGCGTCGTCGTCGAGCTGGCCGACCGTCGAGCCGTGGCTGGCGACCACGTCGTCGTTGTCGATCTCCAGCTGCGGCTTGGCGTTCGCGACAGCGGCATCACCCAGCAACAGGTTGTTGTTGAGCTGGTGGGCTTCGCTCACACGCGCGCCCTCGTGGATGAGCACCCGCCCCTGGAAGGTGCCCGTCGCCCGGTCCTCGATGATACCCCGATACAACTCATTGGAGGATGTGTGAGGGGCGAGATGCTCGATCTGGGTATAGTTGTCGTGAACCTGTTTGCCGTCCGCCACGTATAGCCCGCGAAGATCGCACGACGCGCCTTGATCCGCGAGGCGGACCCGGATCTCCGACCGATCGGCTGCCGCCCCTCGCATCACCACATGCGACGCGTAGTGAGCGTCCCGACCCAGCTCCACCAGCGTGGTGTGGATATGCATGGTGTTGGCGGCTTCGTCGCACACCGTAGCGGTGCGCACGCGCGCGCCGTCGGTCGCGACCACATGGATCAGCGCGTTGGTCAGCGCCGGTCCATCTTGCGGGGTGCCCGAAACGAAGCGAAACACCACGTCGAGCTGACTGTTTCGGCCCGCCTCGATGAAGATACGGGGTGACGCCATGGCCGGGGTAGGCCCAGCTGCGACGTTGAGCAAGACGATCTCGAGCGGGCGCTCGCTCACCGCGTCTTTGGGGGCTCTGATGGCGATCCCGTCGACGAAATGCTGGGTGTTGAGCGCCACCATGGCGGCGTCATCCAGCAATTGGGAGGTCCCGTCGAAGTGACGGCGGCTGTCGCCCAGCGGACCGATCGTCAGACCGTCGCGTTCGGTCGGGCCGGAGGCGGTGCGGCCGTTGATCACGACGATACGGTCGGCGCCGTCGAGCGCCGCGGGGAGCGAGTCGGCGGGGGAGGGGGCAGGCGAACCCGGGGTGAAGCCGCCTTCGCGTAGGTCGCGCACCTTGAAGTAACGCCACGACTCAGACCGCGCGCTCGGCCACCCGAGCGCCTCGAAGCGACTAGCGGCTCGCTCGCGGAGCTGGGGCAGAGGGCTCACGCGACCTCCTGCTTGACCCAGTCGTAGCCGCGCTCCTCCAGCTTGTGCGCCAGCTCGGGGCCGCCTGTCTTGACGATCCGACCGTCCCACAGGACATGCACAACGTCCGGTATGATGTGGTCGAGCAGTCGCTGGTAGTGGGTGATGACGATCATCGCCCGTTCCGGCGTCCGGAGGGCGTTGACTCCCCCGGAGACCGCTTGCAGCGCGTCGATGTCCAGCCCCGAGTCGGTCTCATCGAGGATCGCCAGCTTCGGCTCCAGCAGCGCCATCTGTAGGATCTCGTTGCGCTTCTTTTCACCGCCCGAGAACCCTCGGTTGACCTCGCGCTTGACCAGCTCTTTATCCATCCCGACCAGCTCGCACTTGTCGCGCAGGAGCTTGATGAATTCGTAGGCGTCCAGCTCCGGTTCGCCACGATCGCGGCGCGCCGCGTTGACCGCGGCTTTCATAAATACCCGGTTGGACACCCCCGGAATCTCCACCGGATACTGGAACGCCAGGAAGATCCCCGCCCGTGCGCGCTCGTCGGCGCTCAGCTCCAGCAGGTCGACCCCTTCGTAGGTCATTGAGCCGCCGGTCACTTCGTAGCCATCTCGGCCCGCAAGGACGTAAGACAGGGTGCTCTTGCCCGAGCCGTTGGGGCCCATCACCGCGGCGACGGTGCCCGGCTCTACCTCCAGGCTGAGCCCCTTGAGGATCTCCTTTCCATCGACCGACACCCGCAGGTCGCGAATCGAAAGCATCTTGAACTCCCTGGCCTTTGAATGACGGTCGGAGGCCTACCCGACCGCTCCTTCGAGGCTGACCTCGAGGAGCTTCTGGGCTTCTACGGCGAACTCCATGGGAAGCTCTTTGAACACCGCTTTGCAGAAGCCGTTGACGATGAGATTGACCGCGTCCTCCTCGTTGAGTCCGCGCTGCATGAGGTAGAAGAGCTGGTCTTCGCTGACCTTCGAGGTGGTAGCCTCGTGCTCGAGCTGAGCCGTCGGGTTCTTTACCTCGATGTACGGCACGGTGTCGGCGATACACGTGTCACCGATCAGCAGCGAATCGCACTGAGTATAGTTTCGAGCCCCAGCTGCGCTCTTGAGGATCTTCACGCCGCCACGATAGGTCTGCGACCCGTGCCCGGCGCTGATCCCCTTGGAGATGATCGTCGAGCTGGTGTTTTTTCCGACGTGGATCATCTTGGTGCCAGTGTCGGCCTGCTGCCGCAGGTTGGACAGCGCCACACTGTAGAACTCCCCCACCGAGCCGTCGCCTTGCAGGATGCAGCTCGGATATTTCCAGGTGATGGCCGAACCGGTCTCGACCTGGGTCCAGCTGATCTTCGAGTTGCGCCCGGCGCAACGCCCGCGCTTGGTCACGAAGTTGTAGATGCCTCCGACGCCGTGTTCGTCGCCGGGATACCAGTTCTGGACCGTCGAGTATTTGATCGTCGCGTCGTCGAGGGCGACCAACTCGACCACCGCGGCGTGCAGCTGATTTTCGTCACGCATCGGCGCGGTGCAGCCCTCGAGGTAGCTGACGTGGCTGCGCTCTTCGGCGACGATCAAGGTGCGCTCGAATTGTCCCGTGTTGGCCGCATTAATGCGGAAGTAAGTGCTGAGCTCCATGGGGCAGCGGACGCCCTTGGGGATGAACACGAAGGAGCCGTCCGAGAACACCGCCGAGTTGAGCGCGGCGAAATAGTTGTCGGTGACCGGCACCACCGACGCCAGATACTTCTGGATCAGCTCGGGGTGCTCTCTCACGGCCTCCGAGAAGCTGCAGAAGATGACGCCCGCCTCCGCGAGCTTGCTCTTGAACGTCGTGGCCACCGACACGCTGTCGAAGACGGCGTCAACCGCGACCCCAGCCAGCGCGGCGCGCTCGTGTAGCGGAACGCCGAGCTTCTCGTAGGTCTCGAGCAGCTTCGGGTCGACCTCGTCGAGGGACTGGGGCATGTCTTCGGGGCGTTTGGGCGCCGCGAAATAGCTTATCGCCTGATAGTCGATGGGCGGGTAGGTGACGTGCGCCCAACGTGGCTCGGCCATCTTCAGCCACTTGGCGTACGCGTCCATACGCCAGTCGAGCATCCACGGCGGCTCGTCTTTCTTCGCCGAGATGAATCGGATGATGTCGGGGTTCAGACCGGGAGGCGCACAGTCGGCTTCGACGTCCGTGACGAAACCGGCGTCGTACCGCCGCTCAGTGAACTCGTGAATGGTCTCGTTTTGCACGCCCATGAGCAGCCACCGTCTCAAATAGGACTCAGTGGGTCCTAATTGGCGAACTGATGGCCGGAAGTCAAGGGTTAGAAACGCTTGGGCCTTCGTCTATGTGAGCCAGATATTCCTCTCGCAGGTCTCGCAGCTCGGCGTGCAAGGCGTCCCGCTCCGCGCGCAACATCTCCAGCCTGTCGCGTCCCAGCAGTCGCCCTTTCAGCGACCTGAGGTTCAGACGGTGCAGGCTGGTCTCACGCGAATAGCGTAGAAAGAAGATCGCCGAAGGCAGCAGGGTGGCCCCATAGATGACCCCGACGACGGGGCCGAGCAGGGTGCTGACGGCGATCGTCTGAGCGCTCCATATCGCGCTGAACACCAAGGCGCCGCCCAGGAGTTTGGTAAAAGCCCGCCGATCGTGACGCGGGTTGGTGACTCGCAGCAGGGTGCGCAGGGTCCAATACGGGGCCAGCGAATGGCATAGTCCGTGAAGCGCGATGGGGAGGCCTCCGAGGATGAAGGTCAGGTGCCCGCGCCAGTCGTCTCCGTAGAGGAACGCCCAGGTGCTCTCCTTTCGGTGTTGGAAGACGGCGTGCTCGCCACCCAGCCCGAGATCGCTGCGTTCGTCGGCATAGGCCATGATCCGATCGCGCAGCTCGGCGCACTGCATCGGCTTGGTCTCCTCGAGCCACCTGTAGGCATCGAGGACCCTCCGTGCCAGCGCGACCCTCTCCGCCGGGCTCTGTCCTCCGATGTCGAGCCCCGCTTGCTGCCGAATGTCGACCATGATGGCGGTCACCTGGGCGATGAGCCGCTCGTCTTCCTGCTCTTCGACGTGGACCGACAGTCGTTTGATGGCCTCGCTCAGGGCGTCCGTGATAGCGCGGGTCGCCGCGCGGGGATCCGTGCGCGCGAGGTCCTCGAACTGTCGCGTGTCTATCGCCGGCCCGAAGGCGACGTGGATGTCGCTGCGGAAGGCATGCCGAACAAGGTAGTTCAGCGCCACAGGCACGACCTTCACCCCCAGCTCGAAGTCCGACGCCGACTCTGCGTCCAGCGCCATCCGCGCCGCCCCGGTCTTGAGCTGCTGAACCTTCAGGCGGGTGTGGGTCTTGCCCTCGGGAAAGATCGAGATGACCCCGTGGTTCGTCAGCACCTCGCGGACAGCATCGAAGGCCCTGTCATTGCTGGGTTTGCCGCCCTTGTGATCATGCCGTCGGGCGATCGGGATAGCGCCCACGGCGCGCAGGAGCCTTCCGAACAGCGGCACATCGAACAGCCCGTCGCGGGCGCAAAACGACACCTGGCGCCGCTCGAAGAGGCCGACCAAGAGTGGATCGACGATCGAGTTCGGGTGATTGCTGGCCAGGATGGTCGGCGCGTTGCGATCGAGGTGCTCGACCCCGGTCATCTCGATGTTCCTGTAAAAGAGCTTCAGGCTGGCTTTGACCACTCCGCGAGCCGCTCGATAAAAGCGCGCCGGCTGCGCCCGTGGTCGATGGAGTGCGGCTGCGGCGTCGGCGGAGCGATCCGACTCCGCGCTCGACGAAGAGGAGGCGGCGTTGACCATGAGGTAAGCCTACCACTTCTCCCGTCCTCGGAGCGGCTCGTCGAGGCTATTTTGTCCGCCACGCCGTCACGGCGTCAGCGCTCCGTCGTCGGGATTATCTCTTGGGCTTGAGCCCCAAGAATCGCCGGGCCACGGCCTCGAGCCCTAGCGGGTTGTATCCGCGGGGGCCCTGATACTTTTTACCGTTGAGGAACACCGACGGGGTGCCCGTGACTTGGGCTCGCCGCCCGTCGCGCAGGTCGCGTTGCAGGGTAGGTTTGTGCTTCCCAGCCTTCAGCGCTGCCTTGAACTTGGCGACATCGAGGCCGATCTCTCCAGCGTACCGCTCCAAATCCTGGGCGGAGAGCGCCTGTTGGTTGTCGAACAGTTTGTCGTGGTACTGCCAGAACTTACCCTGCGCAGCCGCGGCGAGGCTCGCCTCGTGTGCCAGCGGCGCGTTAGCGTGGATGTCCAGCGGGAAGTGCTTGAAGACAAAGGTCACGTCGTTGGGGTAGCGGTCGACGAACTGTTTGAGGTTGGGCGCTGACTTCGCACAAAACGGGCACTCGAAGTCCTCGAACACGACCAGCTCGATCGCGCCCGCTTTGGCGCCCATGGTGGGGGCGCCGGCGGTGACGAAGGCGGGCACCTTGTCGCCCAGCTGTGGGAACGTCTTGCCCCCCTCGATGGCCTTCGCGTAGAGCGCGCTGCCCTTCAAACCGAGCTTGGTGAGCTCGGCGGCTCGAGCGATCTGACCATCGACGAGCTTCTTGAGCGCGCTCCAGTCCTTCGGCCTCTTGATGCGAACACCGTTTGCGAGGATGTTCGGGAAGCTGTGGGCGCCGACCTCGTACGCGCCCAGCGAGTCGCGCAACACCTTCGCTCGCACCGCGTCGCTGTCGATGTCTCTGCGGAACCTGGCTACGTTCACCCCGGCCTGCTGGGCCAGCTGGTCGAGGTTGTCGCGGCCCACCGCGAAGCGCGCGGCCACCAGCGCCTTTCGCATCTCCCAGAACTTGCCCTGGAGTTGGGCCGCGGCCGCCGCGCGGGCCGCGACGAAGGCATCCGGCTGTC
>JAAZYN010000270.1 GCA_014239625.1 Myxococcales bacterium
CGCGCAACGTTACCCCGGCGGCTGCCTGGATCGCTCGTGGCTTGGTCGTCGCGACCGACGCGGCCCGCGCGTCGACGACCACGACCACGCCCTTACCGATGACCTCGAGGCTCCCCCGCGAGGCCTCGAACAGCACCGCCGCGTCCTCGCCGATCCCCACCCCGAGCCGTTGGGGGTGGTGGAGGACGGCTGTCAGGAGCCGGCCGAGGCGCCGGTACTCGACGAAGTGTTGGTCGATGATCACTTCCCGCCACAGCCCCAGCCCGTCGTAGGTCGGCATGCCTTGGCGAAGGGGCCTCTTGAGCTTGCCCGAGAGCATCACCTCCGACAGCACCGCTGCGCCGGCGCTCGTCCCACCGACGACCGCTCCCGCCTTGTGGCGCGCGATGATGGCGTCCACGAGCCTGGCCCCTGCCAACGCCTTCATGAGCCGCCGCTGAGCCCCTCCGCCGAACCAGATGACGTCGGATCTCTCGATCGCCGCGATCACGGACGCCCGCTTGGCTCTCAGCCGCGTCATCGCGGTGACGTTCAGCGCCCCCGCGGCGGCCCACTCGTCAACATCGAGGTGCCCGTCGGCGCGCTTGGACGCCTGCGGGAACACCAGCACACGGGCTCGCTTCCCCCCGGCCAGCTTCAACATGCGCTTGTAAGCTCGGGTGGGTACCGTGCCACCGCCGACGGCGACCACGGGCCCGCGAGTGTCTACAGCCCGCGTGGCGGTCGGTGGGGTCGCTGCTGCCGCGAGCCCAGCTCCAGCCGCGAGCCATACGCTCAAGCCGGCACACCAGAGCATCTTCAACGCGATCTTCACTCACGCAGCATAGCAAAAGGTCTGAGCGACGCACGCGATAGGGCCAACTATTTGGGTGTCCTCGATGTCTCAGCGCATGAAGTAGGCGATGAGGCTCCACGCGCCGAGGCCTATGCCGATGAGGCCGAGGACGCCCTGCTTGGGCGCGAGCTTCTTGATGAGCTGGTCCATATTGGCCTGCGCCGTGGGGTCTTTGACCCAGCTCTTGAGCATCCCCACGCCGAGCAGCAGCCCCAGGCTCGCCATGACGATCCCTGTGGCAAGGTAGGTGGCCCACCACAGCATGGGCCATCCGGATCCGAGGCTCAAGACCGCGTGAATGATGACCCAGACCCCCCACAGCGCGCCGGTCGCCCCGATATAGCCCTGGTAGGGAGCCAGCTTGTCGATGAGCTGTTTGGCGTCCGGCTTCGTGGCGATGATCAGGCTGGCTGCGCCGAGAATACCCAGCACGATCATGAGAACAGGTGCGACGAGTAGCACGATGGCCTTCCTTTGTCGTTGGCGACCTGGCCGCCGTTGATGTTGCTGACCGGAGAGAGTCACCGACCCCGCGGTAGTGACAAATTATCTTATCAGAAGGGGGGGGCCTTGGGGCGTTCGGCTGATGCGCCCGCGAATCCCAGCCAACCCTGCGGGCTGCCGTCGGCGGCGGGACGTCTCTGAGCGGGGGGAAGGGGTGCCGCTACGGCCGCCACTTCAATCCAGCGACCCGGCCCAGTCTTCGACGACGAACGTGCGCAGGGCTCGAGCGATCCCTCGGGCGATCCGTCTCGCGTTGTCGGGACGCGGTCCGACGGGCCTCGAGCCGTCGAACTCCCACACCAGATCTTTGCGCACTTCAATCGTCAACGCGCTGACGCGATTGGCGCTATGGCGGTAGTCGCTCACCAGGTTCGGGCGCGCCTGGAGGAAGGCGCAGATCCCATCGTATGCCTCCCTCGCTCGCTTGAACTGCGCCTCCTGGCCCTCCGGCGCTCGCAAAAAGCGATGCAGGTAGCCCGCCAGCGCGGCGCTTCTGGGATGCCGCAGGTTGGTGTTCAGCAGCATCTCCCAGACCAAAGCCGCCTCCTCGAGCTGCACCGTGTCACCCATCTCGGCTTCGAAGATTCGCTTGAGAAAGCGAAAGAAGAACCACGGTTGGCAACGGATCTCCAGGCTGCCATCCGGCAGCAGGTACGGATAGTTGTGCTCGACGTAGAGCCCTGATTTTTCGAGCACCAGGGCGACGCGGTCTCGCAGTAAGCGGTTGGTGCTGGACTCAGCGAGCTGGTCAGGGAAGAGCGGGTCGAAGATCCCGGCCGGCAAGCGGGAGTCCAGCTGATAGCTCTCCGACCGACTCAGGAGGCTGACCTCGGGGCGCCGTGTTTGGGTCGGGTTGTGCTCATCGTAGGTGTGTATCGCGATCTTGATTCGGGAGCCCTCGATGGCTCGCTCCATCCCCGCCGAGACCGAGTCGTAGTAGGCTTCGAGCACATGTCGCTTCTCCCGATGGCTCAGCACCTCTGCGAGTCGCCCGCTGATGGCGAACCGGCGCGTGTGCGGCGCCTCCGGTGGGCTCGATCCCGGGAAGCGGTTGAAGTCCATGACGGCGCGCGCGACCTCGACCCGGATGTGGCCCTCCAAGCCGAGCGCGGCCGCCAGCTCAGAGGCCACCAGGTCGGCCCCCCAGTCCCGCATCTGACAGAAGTCGGCGTGCAGGGCGCCGCTGTCGAGGAACGATTGAACCCGCGCGGACTCCGTCAGCTCCGCCGGAACCAGGTCCCCATCGTGGAGGGTGTCGACCACCACCAGGTCGCGCCACACCGGCGGCAGGCGCGTGTCATCCTGGGCGGTGTCGGCGCGCGAAGGTACAAAGGAAAACGGGGCTGCGCCCCGCTCGATCCGCCACAGAGCGTTCACGGTCCCTCCTGTCGGTAGCGCTCGAGGACCGCCACGACGTCCCCGGGGTCATCCGTGATGTCGAGCCAGCGTGCATACTCGTGGCCGCGCGCGAGGACGGACAGGAGCGGATAGACAGGCTTGTCCTCTGTCCAGTATCGGCGGCCGAAGAACACCATCGGGCTCACCCGACCGCCCTTTTGATAGTGGTTTTGGCACGCGTCCTGGAAAATCTCCTGGATCGTGCCCGCGCTGCCCGGCGAGAACACGACGCCGTGGGTGGCGATCGTCAGCAGGCCGTCCTCACGGATGGCGTTGGTGAAGTATTTGGCGATGTGGGTGGCGAAGACGTTTGGCGGCTCATGTCCGTATAGCCATGTGGGGATGCCCAGCGACGGATGGCGCTCGGACGCGCGCGGGTCCGCCGGAAATCGCTCGCGCACCGCGAAGGCCTCGTGCAACCAGCGCGGGTGCGTGTATGTGGGCGCTCGAGCGAGCCGCTCGCAGGCGCTCTCCAACGCGTCATCATCCCGATCGGCGAAGTAGGCGCCGAGGTGGGTCGCCTCCATGGCGCCCGGGCCGCCGCCGCTACACATGAGGTAGCCCGACCGGGTCAGGGCGCGCCCGATGCGCGCGACCTCGAGATAGCGTCGATCGGCACGAGACATCGCGTGGCCGCCCATGATCGCCGCCACAGGGCGCGGCGCTTCCCCGTGGCTTTCCAGCAGCTGCTCGAGGGCGTCGGTCATCGCGTGGTCGTGCAGTGAGCGCGCCAGGGTCTCCAGGATGGAGGTCGGTCGATCGCCGCCGGTGGCCTTGAAGTGCGCGTAGACCCGAGCGTCGAGACAGGCCGAGTAGCTGTCGCGGTCGTCCGGGTCGAACGCATCGAACAGCTCACGGGCGGTGTAGAGCGACGATCGGTGGAGGGAAAACGGGACGTTGGGGAGCTGTGGGACGTGGATCGCGCCGCACTCGAACACGTGCCGATGACCCTCCGGCGACAACCTGCAGCCGAGCAGCGTGACCCCTTGGAGGTCCCGCGCCAAGAGTGACTCGGTGTGACCACGCAGGTCGAGGTCCTGCAGGACGACGCCGGCTAGTGGGTCACCGGCAGCGAGCAGGGCTTCGAACTCATCGAGTGTTTCGAGCTCTTTGCTGACCATGCACGCTCAGCATGGCCCAGAAGTTGCCGGATGGGAAACCTTTGGCGCCAGTGATCGGGCAGCTGGCTCAGCGGCTCGCGGGCACACTCCGGTCGCCCGGTACGCCTCCAGGCCTCTGCCTCCGCCACAGCGGCTAGCACAGCTACTGGCGCGGTGCCACCGACGCCGACCCGCCGGTCGGGATCCGGGGCATCTCCGTCGCTGCGCATCCCATAGGTCGAGGACAACAAGGGATCCGCCATCCTCCCCAGGGCTGCGTTTATGGTCGCCGCCGGGATCGCAGGCCCTCTGGTCCGACGACGTGGGCGTGAGGCGACACCCGGACGGCGAGGGAACACCGCGGCTGCGGCCCTGGTGACCCCGGAGGTGGGCGGCGTGAACACGACGCTGGCGGCTTCGCTCATGACCCGAAGTTCGGCTTTCAGGAGCGACACGGGAGGGACTTGGCTCGGATCCGACCGGAGCACTCGGCGGGTCTGTGGGTCGGCGAATTGTTTCACCAGCGCATCGGTCCAAGAGGGCAGCTGTCGACCACCCCGTCGCGCTGTCCACACCTTCCAGGCCAGACTCTTCAGGAGCGCCGCGTCGGCGGCCGAGCCACGCGCCCCGAGGTTGTTGGCGATGCGTTTGGTCGCCGGGCTGCCGAGATCAGCCACCCCGTCGAGCTTGGCGCCGTGTAGCAGTGAGGTTCGGCCTGCGTAACGGCGGTCGTCGAGGCGCCACGGCAGGGTCGCCTGCGCGTTGGCGAAGAACGCCGCCGGCGCTCGGTACTCCAGCAGCGGGTGGGTGTCCTTGTTGAACGGTGGCTCGCCTGGGAAATAAGCCCGGATGGTGTCCGCGGAGGCGATCTGTAGGATCGCGACGTCGAAGGGCTCCACGATCGCGTGCCGCAGGTTCTTGCGGTTGATGTCGGCTCTCACCCGGTCGCTCTGTAGACGGCGTTGGACGTGCTCGGCGTCGAAGTCGATGTGCTGGTCGCCGGCGACGATCAGCACATCCTCGGAGTTGCACTGCCAGAGCTCGACGTACCCGAAGGCATCGCTGACGGTGTTGAGGATGATCGACAAGAGGTCGTCGTCGAGCTCGTACAGATGGACCCACTGCACCAGCAGCCCTCCCGGCGTCAGGTGTGCCGCGATTTCAGCGAAGTACTCCTGACTGAAGAGGTTGCCGATGCCGCTGATCCAGGGATTTGATGGCTCGCTGACGATCACATCCCAAGCGCGCCGCGGGTTGAGCTTGAAGAACTCCTTGGCGTCGCCGATGTGAAGGGTCACGGCTGGATCATTGAGGACGTCGTTGTTGTGATTCGCGAAGTACGCCGCGCCGCGGACCACCGCGTCGGAGATCTCGACGACGTCGACCCGGGCATCCGGGTGGCGGGCCGCTGCGCCGGCGGTGATGCCGCTCCCCAGGCCGATGACCAAGGTCTCCTTAGCGGCGGGGTTCAGCAACATCCCCAGGTGCCCGAGCCAGAGCTGCGTGGTCATGTCCTCGCCCGTTCCGGCGTCGGTTTTGCCGTTCACCTTCATGTAGATGGAGCCGGAGCGCGTGTCCTTGAGGATGGCGACCGAGGTATCGGCGCCGGCCTCCGCCTCGATGACCTCGAAGACGTCGAGCTGCTCTCGCAAGGCTCCGATCGAATCCTGCGAGAAGGTCTTGTGACGGTAGAGGCCGAAGTTGAGGATCAGGGGATCCCAGCCTCCGCCGAGCCCCACCACGATGACCAACGCAGCGATGCCGGCTGCCGGGATACCGAGCCGTCGTCGCCTCGGCATGTCCGGCAGGATGGACAGCAGGAGGGCGGCGATACCCAGCGAGATGCAGAGGCCGATGATGAAGGTGGCCTCCAGGCCCAAGGCCGGCATGATCACGAGCCCTGTCACGATCGCGACCGAACGAATGAGCCACCTGGGGGTCCCGACGCGGGACCCGGTGCGGTGGTTCGCCCTTTGTGAGATCGGGATCTTC
>JAAZYN010000271.1 GCA_014239625.1 Myxococcales bacterium
TCGTAGAGCACTTCATCCTGCCAGGAGAGTCCCTCGGCAGCATCGCCAAACGGTACGGCACCACCATCAAGGCTGTGCGTGCCCGGAACGGTCTCTCCAAGAGAGCCATTCTGCGGGTCGGCCGGAAGCTGCTGGTGCTGACGCGCATGCCAGAGCGCGACAAGCGACGCTTCGTGTACACGATTCAGCCGGGTGACACCTTCTCGAGGATCGCTAAACGCTTCCAGCTCACGGTCAAACAGCTGCGCGCCATGAACCGTCGCAAGAAGCCCAACGCCCTGCGCATCGGCGACCGGTTGACGGTCTACTCCGAGGGTCCGAAGAAGCGCAGTCAGTCCGCCGGGCGGGTCAGTGACGGTCGGCTCATCAACGGCGAGCAGCTGACCGCGGGTCCGGGCTATTATCGACGCACGCCGTCGAGATCCTGGGGGACCAACTTCACCATCTCGGAGCTGCTCCGCGCGATCGCACACGTGCGGCAGCGTCATCCTGGCGCCCATGACCTGGCGATCGAACATATCTCGGCAAAGAACGGTGGCCCTCTCAAGCCGCACAAGTCGCACCAGTCCGGCCGCGACGTCGACATGGGCGTCTTCTTTCACGATCAGCCGCGGACAGGTCCCAAGCGCCTCATCAGCTGCATCACCAAGCCGGTGGACATGACGAAGACGTGGACGCTGCTGCGCGCGCTGGTGAGCGACAGCGAGCGACAGTCATCGGTGGCCTACATCTTTTGGGATTACGCCTGTCAGAAGAACATGTACGAGTGGGCCCGCGCGCGACGGAAGCCGAGACATCTGCTCAAGCGGATGTTTCAGTATCCGCGCGGAAGGCGCGCGATGACCGGAGTGGTCCGCCACGTCAAGGGGCACGCGAGCCACCTTCACGTGCGCTTCAAGTGCCCGCCGGGCGACAAATTCTGTATCTGAGAGCACGGGCTTGAGCGCTCTCCTCCCGATGCCACACCGAGTGGCGCTGTTGTGCCCGGGCCTCGTGCTCGACGAGAAGGATCGGCGACTCGTCGTCGCCTGCGCCTTGCTCCAGCACACCCTCGCCTTCGAGCTGCTCCTTGAGCACGGGGTAGTGGCCATAGCCACCCCACGGCTGGGGCTCTACCAGGATTCAGACGGGAGGTCCCCGTTGGTCCCTGGTCACCCTGAGCGAGCTCTGCGGCAGACGGAGTTGTTCGAGGTCCAGCGGTTCCACGAGCTGCTTACGTTCACCTTGGATCTCCGTCCAAAGATCGGAGGGTCGCGGGGTTCCCTGAGAGGTCTTCGCCATGACGGCGAGACGCTTGAGCTCGAGGCCCCCGCTGGGATCCCCTTGTCGGTGGTTGTCGAGGGGTGCCTGTTGCGTTGGCTGAGAGGGCGGCGCTTTCCGCTCCC
This sequence comes from Myxococcales bacterium, assembly GCA_014239625.1. Lineage (GTDB taxonomy): Bacteria > Myxococcota_A > UBA9042 > PHBI01 > JAAZYN01 > JAAZYN01. Next base: position 1,386 of record JAAZYN010000271.1, read on the forward strand.
GAGCGGCGCGTTGCCCCCCTTCGATGTTCGTGAGTTTTTGCTGGCGGCGCGGCACATCCGTACGCGCCTCAACGGATATGACGGGACCGCTGCTGGTGCCTCCAGGGCGCTGGAGGACGCCCCACGCGTGCTCGCCACCACCGTCCGACGGGCGCTCATGCTGGCCTGGAACACTCCGCGACCCGCTCTGATCCTCGCGGATGCGCCCGATGACCTCTGGGCGCAGCGGGAGATGGCCCTCCTCGGCGTTCGCAAGCGGACCATATCGCGGGTTCAGCTGCGCGGCTTCGTGGAGCGCGCGCCGCAGTGGGGCCACGCGCGCTTGTCCTTGTTCGGCTCGGGCCTGCCCAGGGACGAACAGCTGCGGCATCAGTCCGTGGCGGCGACCGTCTTACCGACCAACCCCGTCGCGCTGACCAACTACGCGGTGAGTCTCCTGGGCCTCGGGCGGGCCGACGAGGCGTATCGCTTCGCGGATCGGGCCACGCGTTTGGACGCTGGGTCGCTGGCGGCTCAGCTGGCAGCCCTCAACACGCTGCGGGTCATCGGGCGGCCGGGTCAGGCCTACCAGCAGGCTCAAGCCCGCCTCGAGAGCCTCGAAGGGCTCGTGGCTGCAGGCCGCCTGGCTTCTGATGCGCCCAAGCTGGCCATGGCGCGCCTACTCAAGTCCCTCATCGCCATGGATGGTGGCCGCCGCGATGAGGCTATCCGTATCCGGCGTGAAGCCCTCGAGAAGAGCGGCACCCTCGTTGATTGGGACCGTCAGGCCGAGCTCTTGGAGGCGTGGCAGATCGATCCGGATGTGATCGCGAGAGCCTACGCCCGGGCCTCGCATCACCGTGGTATGCCGGCCTCGGTCGTAGAAGGGTTTCGCCGCGCCGTGCCCGAGCGTGGGACCGATCTGGCCAAGCTGGTCAGCGCGCTGCTAGACCTCGGTGACGATCGGCTGGCGTTCTTCGTCTATGCTCAGCATCGGACACAGCGCCTGGGTCGTCACGCCGAGGCGCGCCTGGCTGGGGCCCACGTGTTGCTGACTCTGGGGGAGCTGGAGGCGGGTCTGGAGCAGATCCAGATCGTCCAGCTGAGGCTCCCACAAGCGATGCAGGAGACGCGGGTTGAGCGGCTGCTACGTTTGGCCGCGGCGCGGCCGCCCGGAGATTGGGTCAGCGCGATCGTCAAGCGCACGCGCCAGGGAGCGCATCGTCTCGCTTGGATGGCAGCCCGGGACGCTGCGGACTTCGTACCGGGCCTGGGCGCTGATAAAGTGGTCCTGGCGTCGCTGGGTCTGACCCATCGATCGGCGCCGCCCCGTTACGATCCTCGCTGGCTCATCCCCCTGAGACAAGCGATGGCCGGTCCGGAGGTGGCTGATGCCTCGGAGCTCGAGGAGCTCATGGCCGGCGCCGCCAGAGAGCCGGACCCGCTGTGGGCTTCCGATGATCTGGTCAACCGATGGCTCGGAGTGTGCGGCCCGCCGAGATCCGACCGGGTGTCGGCCTGGGTTTACGTGCTGGCCGCCTCGCTGACACGCTACTTTGCGGCTTCGACGGCGATCGCGACGCCGTTGACCGGGGCGTATCGACAGATAGCAACGGCTGCGCTGACCGGCTTGCATCGCCTCGCTCAAGACGTCCCGCGGGTCTTGTACAAGCCACTTCTGCGAGGGCTCGCGACAGCTCGCGCAGAGGCGCGAGTCGACGCGCGGCTGTGGGATAGCTGGATGCTCAGGGTAGAGCGCGCTCTGGATTTGAACTCTCGCGTCGGGCACATCGCGCGCGTCAGCGGTGGAGTGGCGCTCTTGGAGTCCACTCTGCGAAACGACCTGCAGGTCAGCTTTGAGCTACGGCTGGCGGATTCCTATGCCCAACAGCAGTCTCTCCAGGACGCCGCCTGCGAGCTATACGAGCGATGCTTCAGAGCGATCGGCGCGCCGGTGGCGACTCCACTGGCGGAAGTGTCGGCGGCCGTGAAACCCCTGACCGTTGCCCTCGATACGTTGTGGACGGTGACCGTCGCCTCTCCTGGAGTGGCCGCTCCACGCTTGGCGCTCGCCGACGTTTTGTTCCGGTCGGGGGAGGGGCAGTGCGGGGTAGAGGTGCTGTCGCAGGCGGCAAGGCTGCTCCCCGACGCCGACCGTCAGAGAGTCCTCGGCAAGTATCGGGGGGTCTTCGAAGGCGCGGTCGATGTGCCCTTCGAGCCAGCCAATGCCCGGGCGGCGGGGATGGCGATGCTGAGTGAAGGGCGCGCGGAGAGAGCGCTGGCCTGCCTCCAATGGGCTGCCGCAAACGCGCCGGGTGATTCGGCGGTGCAAGCTGCGGTAGGGCAGGCGCGGTCAACGCTGGGGCAGGTCGTGGAGGCTACCGACGCGTTCTCCAAGGTGGACGTCGTGGAGGGGCCGCGCCTGGCGGCTCAGGCTCTTCTGGAAGCGGGCCACAGCGCCGCAGCTCGGGCCGCGTTTCAGGTGGCGTCCCTGGGCTACCGCACTGGTGACGAGTGGCTCGGGAGCGCGCGCGGGCTCTTCGCCCTGGGGTCGTTCAAGGAGGCCATCGAGGCCTTCGAGATCGCGGAGGCGATGGGCGCTGAACCCTCCAGCGGAGATCTCTGGCAGCTCGCGATCAGCTGGGGGCGCCTCGGGGACATCGACGAGAGTGAGATCACCGCACGGCAGCTCATCGCTATGGCCGCAGGTGATCGCACCGCCGGTGTGGCGGGGTGGACGCTGATGGCCAAGATCGAGCTCACGCGCGGGAGCAGTGGCAGCGCGCAGAGAGCACTCGAGAAGGCACTGGAGCTGGATCCAGACACCCTCGTCGAGCTGGAGGGGTTGGAGCCGATCGACGGCCCGGCATGTGGCGACACCGACGCGACTAGGGCGTTCGAGGCGATCAGACGGGCGGAGTTTTCCGCCGTGCCGACCTCCGCACACGGTGGCGACTGGCGTCTCGCCCGCGCTCAGCTCACCGCGGCGAGCTACCTGGCGGGTGGCCGACTCGCGTCCGATGACCCGTTGGCTACGAGGGTCCTCTTGGACAGCCGAGGATCGAGGGACGTGGACGCCCTGCTCTGTCGAATCAGAGTGCTCGAGCAGCGCGAATCCAGTACCTACGGCGTTGACCCCCCGATGCCACCTCCAGAGGTCGCCTCGGTCAAGGAGTTCGCCGCTCGCTGGAAGGCCGCTTCGAACGCACGCGACGAATAGTCGAGGGGCGCTGAACCTGCATCGCGATCCTGTACAGCAGGACCGAGATCCTCGCTATGACGAGGGCGCCGGCGGACGTGGACGCGCTCTTTTTCGTCCCGCGGTCAGAGGCGCTCGCATCTCTGCACGGCGCGGAGTCCCCCATTGTAAAGGGCTGAGCGCGATTCCGATTGGAACCCATGGCCTCGGAGGTGTCGTTTTTGCGGTTTCATCCAGGTGGCTGAGCTCTGTGCCCAAATCGTCGTGCGCAGCTATGGTAGCGTTGAGGCAACCAACCCACCCGCCAGAACAGGGTATCCATGAAGAAATCGGCCATCCTCCAAATCGATGGGGTCTTCCTCGCCGTGAAATGCACGATCTGTGGCACCGTCTATGGCGCTGAAAGTGATGAATATATTGCGTTCTATGGCAGCCTGCACGTTGGGCTCGAGGACGTGATCGTCAACGTCGACGCCCCCAAGCGTCCCGCCAAGAAGTCGTTGACCGCCGTGTGTCGGGAGCCTCAATGCCTCGGCACCGTGGTGCGTCACATGATCGGCGCCACCGGCGAGCACGGCGACGCCCTCTGGTCTCAGGTCTTGAGGACGTGGGCCGACGACGCGGGGGCTGATGTGGTCGAGCTGAATCCGGCGAGCACCGGCGCGATCAAGCCCAAGCAGAAGCTCAAAGCGAAGGCGGGTCACAAGAGCCGCTGACCGTTCCTCGGGCAATCCCGCGGGGCTTGCCTTATGGCTGCGGGGCCATTAGAGCTGTGCTGCGTGGAAAGTTTCGACGCCTATTTCGGGGCTTTCTTGTCCCAGCGCCGCGTTGCTCCGACTTGAATTGACCCCTGCCAGTTCTGCGTCGAGGCGCCTTGCCCCCAGCCAAGACGCTCCCGGATGACGAACGGAACCTCCCACGCAGGACACTAGGCACTTCGGGCCGCTCACTGGAAGGGGCGGCGTCGCCGTCGCCGTGAACCCAGATATCGGATGTAGCCTTGGCCAAAACCGTAGATGTGACGGTAGCGCACCGCCTGACCTTGGAGGACGCCAAAGAGCGTATCCAGGCGCTGGGAGATTATTACGCCAGCAAGTATGGGGCGACCGTCAGCTGGCAAGATGACGGGGCGCGGGTGTTGGGCGCGTGGATGCTGGTGAAGCTCGACGTTTCGGTGGCGGTGTCGCCCTCAACGGTGCGTTTGGTAGCGCCCGATCCCGGACGGTTGCTGAGAAAGCGCATGTTGGGCTACGTGCGTCGTAA
>JAAZYN010000272.1 GCA_014239625.1 Myxococcales bacterium
ATCCACCCGACCGAGCGTTGAGCGAGCTTTACGGTTGCGTCGGAATGATGAGCTTCGTTACAAGGCGGGGGCCACGCGCCCATACTTCTCGGAGGTATCGTGAACAAGCCGTCCAACATCGCGTGCATCGCCGCGCTGGTCTCCCTGTGTTTGAGCTTCGGGGCGAGCTGCACCGGGCCCGGTAGCGGTGGCAGCAGCGGTTTCCCCTTCAACCCCTGCGTCGCTGATCCCACCCAGCCGCAGTGTCAGGCCGCTGACGCAGCTGGGGACGGGGCCCGTACGTCGACCACCGACGCCACCATCGGGTCGAACGACTTGGGGCCGCCCCCCCCGGTATGCACCCATGGAGAGACGCGATGCGCGGGAAACACGGTGGAGCTCTGCACAGGGGACTGGACCTTCAGCGAGGAGTGCGAGGCGGGAAGCGAGTGTCTCGACGGCCAATGCGTCCCGGTGGCCTGCACCCCGAGCTGCGGCGGCAAAGAATGCGGGAACGACGGCTGCGGCGGCCTCTGCGGTGAATGCCAGCCCGACTTCAGCTGCAACGCTCAAGGCCAGTGCGAGTTCGACGGCTGCACGCCCGACTGCGCGGGCAAAGAGTGCGGGAGCGACGGCTGCGGCGGCCAGTGCGGCAACTGCCCCAACGGTTGGAGCTGCCAGGTCGACACCTGTGCGCAGTCCTCCTGCACCCCGCAGTGCGCCGGCAAAGAATGCGGCGACGACACCTGTGGAGGCTCCTGTGGCGGCTGCAACGCTGGAGAGTCCTGCGTGAACTTCCAGTGCCAGGGCGCCAACCCGACCGGCGACACCTGCGAGCAGGTGATGGAGTGCATGAGCAACTGCGCCGACGCGACCTGCGAGCAGCAGTGCCTGATGCCGATCAACGGCTTGCTGGGCTGTTACGACATGCTCGTCTGCATGCAGAACTGCGGTGACAACGACCCATGTGTCGACGGCTGCTTCGATCAGGCCTCGGCCCAGGCCAAGCAGCTCAACCTGGAGGTCAACTGGTGCATCCTGAACTATTGCGATTCGACCGACACGACCTGTATCCAGTCGGTGCTGACCAATGAGTGCGCTAGCTACGATCAAGCGTGCCTGAACAACTGACGTGGCCAACCCGAACTTCGACAGACCCGGCGCGCGCGAACAGATCATCGCCTGGTTTGAAGACGGGATCCCGTTCAATCGGTTCCTCGGCCTGAAGGTCGACGCCCTCGAGTCGGGCTACGGAGTGCTGCGGGCGCCCTGGAGAGAACACCTGGTCGGCGACACCCTTCGCCCCGCCGTGCATGGGGGCGTTCTGTCCGCCCTGCTGGACACCGCCGGCGGGTTGGTCTGCTTCACCATGCTCGAAGGCCCCAAGGACGTCGTGAGCACCGTGGATCTGCGGGTCGACTACCTGCGCCCCGGACCCACGGGCGCCGACATCGTCTGCGAGGCGCGGGTCATCCGAATGGGAAACCGGGTCGCCGTCGCACGTATGGAGATCTACAGCGGCGCTCTGCCGCCGCCGGCGCTCCCGATCCTGGAGCGAAAACCGCTGGCCACCGGCCAAGCCGTCTACAACGTCGTCTGTCGCAGCTGAGCCGACCTCGGCGGCAGCTCTGCTCAGCGTGCCTCGCCACGACTCCAGAACTCGGGCTTGCTCGCCTGCTCCCGCAGAAGCCCGCGCAGCTGGCGGCGACATTGGCCGCAGTGGGCGCCGGCGCCGAGTCGCTCTCCGATCTCGCGAACGTTGGAGCAGCCGGACTCGATGCCCTGCCGGATCTCCCGGTCGTTCACGCCTTCGCAGAGACAGACAATCATTGGGTAGAGGCCCTCGCCTTCAGTGACTTGATAATGATTATCAACACCATCAAGCTCGAGACAAGGTTTTTTTTAACAACGCCTCTCAACACGGGGCGGCGGAGGTGACGCCGGTGGAGTCGGCGGCGCAGCCCCTGGCGACGCCCCGGCCCCGGCCGGAGGCGGCCTCGACGGGCCGGGGGCCTCGCGCGGAGACGCGGACCGAGGCCTCCGCGTGAGGCCTGCGGCCCGGATGGCTCCAGGCTACTGGACGCTGGGGTCAGCGCGGGGGCGGTGGGAGCACGGCCGGCAGGGACGCCGCGTTGTCTCGCCACCACGATCGCCAATGGCGTTGGTTGTTGCGCGCGCTACGCCAGCTCGGATCCTGTTCGTGACCCGTGAGCTCCCCCAACAACCAGACCGCGTTGGCGCTCGCGGTCGCGTCATTGGACGCGATGACGCCGATGAGTTCGGGTACGTCGGCCTTGGTCAGCGGCGCCGAGAGCTTCAGCCCGCGGGCCACGAAGCCCAGCCGCTGCCACTGTCTCCAGCGCTTGTCTCCGTGGGCTTTGGCGAACGCCTGCCACTGGGTCTGAGCCCGAGCCAGCTGGCGCGTAGACCTCGCCCGCGGCTCAATGCGTTGATTGGTGACGTGCAGCAACGCCTTGTGCGCGGCTCGCTTGAGCCTCAGGGGACCGGTCTGGAGTGCCACCAACAACGGCGCGAGCGCGGACTCTCGACCGAAGCGCGCCAGGATCCGGGCCGCTCGCAGCTTCAGCTCCCCGGGGACCTTCGCGGCCAGGGTCTCGTGCAGCAGCCCCGACGGTCGCGCCAACACCGCCACGGCCACTTCGGCGATGCTGCGACCGCCGACCCGCGCCATGGCGCCGAGCAGCTTGGCGGCCCACGGGGCGTCCGTGGCCTGCGCCAGGGCGTGAAGTAGACCCGGGAGCGCCGTAAGGTCTCCCATCCGCTCGAGCGCCTGGAGCGCGACGCGACGCGTCCGGGGAACATCGCCCAGGGCCCGGGTCACCGTCCCGATGGCCGTCTTCGCCCGTATGTTTCCGAGCTTTTCCAAGGCGCGCCGCTGCAGCGCCGGGTCCTTCATGGCCACCACCCGCTCGAGCTCGGTCGCGTGGGCCGCCAGCGCGCCGTCGCCGAGGTCGACCCAGTCGTGGATGGGGCCGCGCTCGAGGCATCCTTGCAGTCGGTCCTCCACCGAGCAGTAGATCCGCACGTGGAAGTGGTCGTGATGCGGGTTGGAGTCACTGGGCATCCACAGGACCTTCTCGAGGCGACGCCGGGTCTCGGCGTCTATCTTCTTCGCGTCCGCCTCGGCGAGCATCGCCTCTTTGAGCCAGCGCGCGCAGAAGATGAACTGGATCGGCGCCCCAGGATCCTTCACCAAGGCCATGACCAGCGCCAGGTTGCGCTCGACGTCGAAGCGGTAGCGCTTCTTGGTGTCCCACAGATCGCGCTGGAACTTGACGAAGTTCATCAAGTTGACGCGCTTTCCCCGGGCGTTGAACGCGAACATGGCGATGTCCGCGTCGCGGCCGGACTTGTGGCTGACGCTGTGGCCCGTCTGGCCCCCTCCCTCTTTGGAGATGTTGCCGATCCCCAGGACCGATCGACGGAACGCCTTTCGCACCGCGGCGGACGCCCGCTTCAAGAGCCCGATCATCTCGCTGGTTCCCCAATTCGTCTCGCGCTTGACGAAGCTCGGGAAGACCGCGAAAGGCCGCCCTGTCAACGGCATGGCGACGCCGCTGCGGAGGCGGCCGCCGTTGGTCATCCCCAGGCTCAGCGACCCTCGCGGGAGCTTGAACAGCCGCTTGGCCTCACGCCTGTTCATGGGCGCAGCGGACCCGGGCTCAGCCGCCGCGGTAGTATCCGGGGGCGTCGCCACGGCCATGGCCAACATGACTGTCAGGACGGTGAACACCACGTGACTTTACGTCCTCCGCCGCAGGCCGCCAAAAAGCGGACAGCTTTCGCGGAGCGCCCGCCGCGACGCGAGGTCCAGCTCCTCGTGACGATGACGGCGAACCACTGCATGCTCACGCGGCTCGAGCGACACCGCGCCGCTGAGCGAGCGCGGCGGGCTGAACCGGGCTCAGGTGTCCAGGTCTGGCCGAATCCGCAACATCCCGTCCAGGCTGTGGGAGGCCGCCCCAGCGCTCGACGGCTGCTGGTGTAGCCCCCTGATATTGCGGTACTCCTCGTGATACATCTTCAAGGTCTTTCGGACGATCCCGAGGTTGGTGATGTTGCCCGACTGGGAGCCGGCTAGCTGATCGCCGAGATCGGCCATCTCCAGCCCGGTGAAGTAGAGCCGGTCGGCGAGCTCGCGGAGCAACGACAGGTCGCGTGTGCGGCGATCCTGACCGGCAAAATGTTCCGCGTACATCGCCATCACATCGTTGGCGTCCGCCCCCAGAGCCCCGACGCGGTTCCGCGGCTTGACCGCCGCGATCGCCTCGTGGGTCGCTCCGAGCTCGGAACGGTAGGCCTCCAGTCGTGCCTCAACGGTCTCCCGGTTGGCGCCCAGGGTCTCGCTGTCATGGCCCCTCGCCGCGAGCCCACCGAGCCTCTCGCTGACCCACTCCAGCCCAGCGACGGTGAGCGACAGCACCTCGGCCCGCCGTGAGACGCGGGCCTTGGCCGCGTAGTGGACCATGTACAGCTGGAAATACCCGTTGGCCACCTCCGCCAAGACGCCCTCCAGGGACGCCGGATCCAACTCCGCGCGCGCCCGCTCAATCTCCTGGAGCTCCCCCGCCAAAAGCTCCAGGTGGCCCTCCACCGCGTCGAGCTGAGCGGCCACCGCGGCCCCGTCGTGCGCTTGACAGCCCTGGAGCGCCGTGCGCCAGACCTCGAGCTGGTGTGTCAGGTGAGCCACCAGACCGTCCAGCCGGGTCAGCCGGTTTTGACCTGCAAAGTTACGCTCATAAAAAGCCATGACCTCGGTGACCCGATGCGCCACGTCGGCGAACTCTACGTCTGCCCGGCCCAGGGTCTGAGCATCGGCGATGAGCGCGTGCTCCTTGCGATACATCAGATAGCGCTCACGGACCTTGTCGACCAGCTCGCGCGCGGGCTTGCCCTTGAGTTTCTTGGCCTTGAGCAGGACCTTGCCCTGGCGATCGATGAGCCGCTCCAGCAGCTCCAGGTTTCGGGTGTGCCGGGACTGGCCCGCGAAATTCGCCGCGTACTGACGATTGATAGCGTCGGACTTCTTGGACAGGCTGTCGGTCGTGGGTTTCGCCATAGGGGCACGAGTGTGGCGAAAGCGACGCGAAACCGCAAAACCGCAGTTGACGTCCGGCGCTCCAGTTTGTCTGCTAGCCGAGCGATGCAGCTGCTACAACAATTCAAGAGCCGGCCCCAGCAACTTCTTCAGTGGTCCCTCGCGTACCTGGACATCATGGTCCTCATGGCCTTGATCGACGGCGAGATGTCGCCGGACGAAGAGGGGTTGGTGGCCATGCTCACAGAGTATGTGCCGGACGTGACGGAGGCCTCGGAGCTCTCCGAGCAAGAAGGCGGCGAGGCGATCGAGTCGCCCCATGTGCGCATCGTTCAGATCGTCGAGGCCGTCGCCTCCAGCGGCCTCGAGCGGGTGGTGCCGGTGGTGGTCGGACGCATCGGGACCCTGGTTCAGCAGCTCAACCCGGGCGAACGGCGGGTCATCGTAGCCAAGGTCCTCGAAGGCGTCCTCGACATGGTCACGGCGGACCGCAGGGTCCGAGAGAGCGAGCGCGCGTTCCTGCTGGAGACGTTGGCGCCGGTGCTCGGCATCGAGCAGAAGACGGTGCTGGCCCTGCTCGCCGAGGCGGAGCGCACGCTGACCCAACGCCAGATCTACTCGGAGGCGGTGTTCGAGATCTACCTGGCGCTCAACGACGCCGGCACCGATCTGCCGCCGATCACCTCTCACGACGTCCTCGGGCTCACGGGCTTTCCCCAGAAGATGGCCGCGATGATGGTCAAACATCAGCTCCGGAGCCCCTACGCCCTGAGCTACGTC
>JAAZYN010000273.1 GCA_014239625.1 Myxococcales bacterium
CGCCGGGGGCTCCACCTTCGCCGGGGGCTCCACCTTCGCCCCGGGCTCCACCTTCGCCGGGGGCTCCACCTTCGCCGGGAGCTGCGCCCCGGCACCCGCTCCCGGCCTGGTCACCGCCTCAGAGTCGCTGCTGGGAGGCGGTGTAGCTTTCTTCCCGGACTCACCCGTGGAACCCTTCTGCGCGAGCGTCGGGTTGACCGCCGCATCGCGTCGACCACGTTCGCCGCCATCTCCGGCCGCCAGCATGAAGGCCCCGAACCCGCCCGCGCCAACGAGGAGTAAGGCTGCGACCCACGCCCAGGACCGCTCACTGCGAGAGCCGTCGTCTGGCGCAGGCGCCACCGGCTCGATGCCGCTGTGAGCCGTAGGCACGGCCGGCTGGACATTCGCGATCCCCAGGTCCACGGCCGGTGCCCGAGAAGGCTGCTGCATCCCGTCGGAGAGCAACGCGCCGATGTCCACGACCTCGCCCCGAGCCAGGGCCGAAAGCGCCCGCGCGGCCGCGGCCGTGGACGCCGCGCGGGCTTCGGGCACCTTGGCCAACAGGGCCGCGTGCATCGCCATGAGACCCGCGCTGGGAGGCTTGCCGTCGACGAGAGTGGCGGGCAACGGAGGGGGCGGCTCGTTGATGTGCTTGAGGATCACCGCCATATGGTCGAAACCGCTGAACGGTGCCGCTCCGGTGAGCATCTGGTGCAACATGCAGCCCATCGAGTAGAGGTCGCTGCGGAAGTCCAGCGTGTTGGACTGTTGGATCTGCTCGGGGCTCATGTACAAGGGTGTACCCAGTACGTTTCCGCCGGTCAGGCTGCCCTGGTCGGCCTGCGCGCCGCTGACCACTTTGGCGAGGCCAAAGTCGAGCACCTTGCAATGCTCATCACCGTCAGGGAGCCGACGGATATGCACGTTGTCCGGCTTCAGGTCTCGATGAACGAGCCCGTTGTCGTGAGCTTCGATGAGGGCTTTAGCGACTTGCGCCAGCAGACCGCACGCTCGCCGCTCGTCGAGCGTCCCCTCGGCCGCGATGAGCTCACGCAGGGAGTGTCCCTCCAAGAACTCCATCACGATAAAGGGCGTGCCGCTCGCGTCGTCGATGCCAAAGTCAAAAACCCTGACAATGTTGGGGTGATTGAGCTTACTCGCCGCTTGGGCTTCGCGGTAGAAGCGCTTGACGTGCTTGGGCTCGCTGACGAGGTCTCGCAGCAACGTCTTTATGGCCACCGGGCGATTGACCGCCATCTGATTGGCCCGGTAAACCGTACCCATGCCGCCCTTGCCCAGCACGGACTCGATCTGGTAACGGCCGGCGATGACGGCGCCTGTGTCCACCACACCGCTCTTGTCCTCGAAGAGCGCCGCGGCGACCGTAGGCACGCCGCACTCTGCACAGTCCGCCGCAGTTGACTGCTCGTCGCAGAGAGGACAAACGCGCTGTTCATCGGTCGTTGGCATGGGAACGAAGCGTAGCGCGTGGCTCCACTGCGGTAAAGTACTCAGCCCGCTTGCCGCTCGCGGCGGCACTCTCTATGATCAGCCGATGATACGGTGCAACTCCTTCGGCCTCGCGGCCATGCTGGCTATGGTCATCACGGTGAGTCACGCGTCGCCGGCTCTCAGCGACGCGACCTCCGACACCTTCGGCGAGCTCGTCCGCCAGGCCAGCGCGGCGAAGAACAAAGGGGACCTGTCCGAGACGGCCAGGCTGCTGCGAGAAGCGATCGCTATCCGACCATTGCCAGAGCTGCGGAACAACTTAGGGAAGATTCTGGAGCAGATGGGCGACTATCGAGGCGCAGTAGAGAGCTACAGCAAGGTCGCCAACGACCCCAAAGCGTCGCCGAACCTGCGCTCTCTCGACGCCGCACGCATCGCGACCCTCCAGTCAAAGCTCCGGAGCGGCTGGGTGCTGGCTCGAGTCGTGCCAGCCGGCGCCTCCATCCTGGTCGACGGCCGCCCCCCGGCGGCACCTCCCGGCGAGGAGTTCCCGGTCCCTCCGGGGAGCTCGACGCTGGAGTTCACCACCGCCGATGGCAAAACCGGGGCTATCTTCGCCATGGCGTACCCCCTCGGCAAGCGGACGACGATGGTGGTCTCCCTCACTGGGTTGCCCGGCAAGCTCATCACCAACGAGGCAGACTCGTCGTTGGCTGCCGCTGGTGGATTCGGTGCGGTGAACCTGGGGGACATCGTCCCCAAGCCGGCCTCGCTGAGCGTGGACGGCTACACCCTCCGCAATGCTGCAGCCCTGGAGCAACTCTGGCTCCCCGCGGGCAAGCGCCTCCTGAAGCTCACGTTCGCCAAAGATCGAACGATCGGCGTGACCGTCACCGTGAAAGAGGGCGCCAAGATGTCGGTGGCGAGTTTGGCCAAGGCTGCGCTGCAACACCTGGCCCAGGCCAAGACCGCACCGGCGCCGGCCGTCGAGGAGGCGACGTTGAGCCCATGGCCCTTTGTCCTCATCGGGGTGGGTGTGCTCGCGACGGGGGTCGGAGCGTTCCTGATGGTCGACGCCGGCAGCGACATTGACAGCCTCGACGAGGCCACGCGCGACAGCCGCGGGGTCATCACGTCGCTCACGGCAGCGGAGGCCCAGAGCATCAAATCGTTGGCCGAGAGCAACGCTGCGATCGGCGGCGCGATGGCGGGAATAGGAGGGGCGCTGGCCCTTGGTGGCATCGTCTGGTCCGTCGTCGAAGCGACGTCGGGGCCGGAGACGAGGGGCGTCGTCGACGTGTCATTGGGCTGGGGATCGGTGAGAGTAGGCGGCAAGTTCTAATCCCCGAGCAGCGGGTCGGGCTCCTTCCACGCGGGGCCTACAGACGAGCTCAACCACGCCGGAGCTGCGGTCGAGGTGGGCTCACTTGAGCGGCGCGCCCCCGCCCGCGGTGGGGGTTGACGCTGCCGGCCCTGCGCCCTCGGTCCTTGCCAGCGACGACGATCGCTCGCCAATATCGAGCCGGATCCAAACGAACACAGGGAATCGCGAGGCGACAGTGAAAGACAAGCACGTCAAGATCCGTATCGAGCAGTGCCTCGCGCTGGCCAAGGCTTCGAACTGTCCCCGTCGAAAATTCGGCGCGCTGCTGGTCGACCCGGAGCGCAACGTCGTGTTGATGGACGGCTACAACGGCGGCCCCCGCGGCGGCGGCCGGCTGTGTGGCGGCGAGGTCTGCCTGAGAGATACCCAGGGGGTGACGAGCGGTACGCGCACCGAGATCGGCTGCCACCACGCCGAGATGAACGTTATCTGCAACGCGGCGGCGAACGGCGTGCCCTGTCGTGGGGCATGGCTCATCGTCACCGGCGAGCCATGCATGATGTGCGCGAAGCTCATACATCACGCGGGCATTACGTCGGTGCTCATCGTGGAGGGTGGGTATCGCGGGGCGAATGGCGTGAGCTACCTGGAGACCCACGGGGTCGAGGTCAGGGCCGTCGAGGGCCCGAAAGATCCTCGCGGTGCGTAGGGGCTCGGCGGTCACCCCGAGCTCACCCCAGATGGCCCGTGAGCCATGGCCGTGCGCCGCCCGCGCCGACACCCCCGGGACCCTGCCCGTCGGCGTCCAGGTGCGCCACGAGTCACCTGTCGCCGCCCTCTTAGTCGTCGACGTGGCCGTTCTGACGCGCTATAGCGTGAAGTGAATCGCAGCATGGGACGACAGCGAATGCGTAGCGCGATCATGACACGGATGGGGTTAATCTGGGGCGTCGGCGCGGCCTGGTTGGTCGCGTGCGGCTCGGAGATCGGGCCTCCACCAGGCTGGCAGGGGCTGACGCCGGAGATCATCGACGACGCGCCGGGGACGCTGGACGCGTCCGAGGACACAGGGCCCCCCGAGTGCGCCGTGGACGAGGACTGCGAGGGAAAATTTTCGGTCTTCCCCTGCCAGTTCCCGAAGTGCGACGCGGGTGAGTGCACGGTCGGCAAAGGGCTCGACGGGACGGTGTGTGACGACGGCGACGCATGCACCGAAGGAGAGTACTGCGAGACCGGGATCTGTGTACCTCAACAGTACCTGTCGTGCGACGACGGGGACGCCTGCACCGACGACAGCTGCGATCGCGATCAACAGGGATGCGTGCACACTCCCAAGAGTCAGGGCTTCTGCAACGATGGCCTGGAGTGCACCATCGGTGACGGCTGCGTCAACGGCGAGTGCGTCGGCACCCCCACCAGCGATTGCTACACCGGGAGCTGTTGCAGCGCCAACGAGACGCCTGGCTGTGAGGATCAGGCGGTCAGGCAGTGTGTGTGCGCCTCCGAGCCTCAATGCTGCGCTCTGGAGGGCAGCTGGAGCGGCGACTGCGTCGACCTCGTGCTGACCGCGAGCTGCGGTTTCTGCGCAGACGTCGGATGTGGTGACGGCGTTTGTGCCGATGCCGAGTCGTGTTCTACGTGTCCGGCGGACTGTGGACTGTGCAGCGGCTGCGGCGACGGCACGTGCGCGGACGAGGAGAACTGCTTCAACTGCTATCTGGACTGCGGGGAATGCGGCAGCCCGGTGTGCGGCGACACGCTGTGCAAGGCTCCGTCAGAGGACTGCCAGACCTGTGAGCCGGACTGCGGAGAGTGCAGCGGGGCCGTGTGTGGTGATGGGACCTGTGAGCTCGACGAGCACTGCCAGAACTGCTCGGCCGACTGTGGCGAGTGCAAGCCAGGGTGTGGCGATGGGGTCTGCACTGTCGCCGAGGGGTGCCAGGAGTGCCCTCTCGATTGCGGGGTGTGCGTGGGCAACTGTTGCACCGAGCGCGACCAACCCGGCTGCGACCAGCAACTGATCGAGCAGTGCGTGTGCGGGGCCGACGATTACTGCTGCAACGGCACCTGGGACGGCGTCTGCGTGGCGCAAGTCGAGACCGAGGGCTGCGCAGAGTGCTCGGGGGTCGTCTGCGGTGATGGCCTCTGCACGCCGGACGTGGAGGACTGCGAGAGCTGCGAGCAGGACTGCGGTGACTGCATCGGCGCCTGCTGCCAGGTCCAGACCGGGCCGGGGTGTGGCAGCGCCGCCGTAGAGGCTTGCGTGTGCGCCCAGGACAGCTATTGCTGCGCGACCTCCTGGGACAGCATCTGCGTGGACGAGGTGGAAGAGTTCGGCTGCGGTAACTGCACATCGGGCAGCAGCGGGAGCGGGGGCGGCAGTGGGAGCAGCACGTGCTGCTCCACCAGCGCCAGCGCCGGGTGCAACGACGCCGCCATAGAGGCCTGTGTCTGTATGGACTTTGCCAACATCGACTGCTGCTGGTTCGAGTGGTCTGCGGGCTGTGTGCAGGCCGTCAGCGACCTCGGCTGCGGCACCTGTCCCTGACGTCGGTGTGGATTCACCTCACGCCGGGCCACACCCTCCGCGCCGGACCAGAAGGCTCGCCGATCCGGTGACCGGGCGCGCCACAGACCGCTCAGGTGCGAGCTCGCACCTGCGGCAGCCGTGGGGCGAGCAGGTGTGAGCGCGGACCTGGTCCAACGTCGCATCATCGACGTGCCGTTCATCGCGCTCGATCTGGAGGCCACTGGGGCAGCGGCGGGTCACGACCGCATCATGGAGGTCGGGGCCGCGCGCTTTCATGTGTCGCGCGAGGGGCAAGTGGTTCCAGGAGAGACCCTGGAGCGACTCGTTAACCCCGAGCGCCCTGTTCCGGCCGCTATTCAGGAGCTGACGGGCATCGAGGATCAGATGCTCGTAGGGGCGCCACTGCTCGACGAGGTCTGGGACGAGATCTGGGACTTTCTCGGACCACGAAGCGGTGAAGCGCGCCCCGTGCTGCTGGCGCACAAAGCACAGAGTGATCTGACCTTCCTGGCCGGCGCCGCCCATC
>JAAZYN010000274.1 GCA_014239625.1 Myxococcales bacterium
GTAGCCCCCCCACCGTGCCTCCCGTTGGACGTGTCGGACCACCGCGTCCACGACCGGCTGGGGCGGCAGGCTCGAGCCTGCGTGGTCGAGATGGAGGACCCGCTGGCAGCCGGGTGTGTCCAGGCGCAGCTGTTCGATATCGAGCATCTACGGCAGCGGCTCGCTTCCACCGCGCCGGCCTCCCATGCGTTGGGGCCCATGCGCTGGCGGCGCGGGGGAGATGTTCGTGGGTCCAACGATCCTCGGCCACACCGCGGCAGGCTGACCTCCGGCGGTGGGCGCCGCGCCGCGTCGCTCGGCGACTCGGAACGGAGCGGGTGAGAGCGGCGAGACCATGGGGCTACGATGCCTCGACCACGTCCGACCGTCAAA
Source organism: Myxococcales bacterium (assembly GCA_014239625.1). GTDB lineage: Bacteria > Myxococcota_A > UBA9042 > PHBI01 > JAAZYN01 > JAAZYN01. The sequence goes on from JAAZYN010000274.1 coordinate 373, forward strand.
AGGGCGGCCTGGCCACATCTCATCGGTTCGCCTGACTACTTCACGGCCCTGCGTTCGGCGGCGGGATCCGTCGGCCCATCGCGCGGCAGCCGGCTGGCCGCTGCCGCCCGCTCGTCCAACCCGCGAGGCGCACGCCCGCGCCGGCCCGACAATCGGGGCCCAGGTGAGACACTGTCGGGGAGGCACCGCCAGCACCTGGCCAGGTCTTTTTCTTGGTCACCCAACGCGCTGCCCCGATCCTGACTCCGTGCTTCAACGCCTCTCCAGGACAACCAGCTCCGCTTGGCGCCGAATCGGCCGACGGCCCCGGCGCATCGTCCAGTGGACCGCTCTGGGCCTGGTCGCCACCATCATCTCGGTGAACCTGGGGGTGCGCTGCGCCGGGGGCAACCCGTCCCTGCTGTCCACGCGCTTCCTCTCCCAAAAGGCCACCGCGCTGGCCCTGCTCACCCGCCACGCCCTGTCCGACTCGGGCGCTGAGCCCAGCCCCGCCGCCGCCGTCCGGCGAGCAGCCCGCCGCCACCGGGTCCCCGAGTGCTTCGCCTTGGCCTTCGCCCGCGTCGAGTCCAACTTCCGACCCCACGTCATCTCCTCGGCCGGCGCCATGGGCATCATGCAGTTGATGCCCGCTACGGCCCGCGGCCTGGGTGTGTCCGATCCCTTCGATGTTCGCCAGAACGCGGACGGCGGTGTGCGCTACCTGCGCAAGCTGTGGCGGCGCTACCGGGCCGATCGACGCCGCGTCGCGGCGGCCTACAACGCCGGCCCCGGGGCTGTCCCACGGAGGGGGCCGCTCCCCCGGTCCACGGCGCGCTACGTGGCGCGCATCCTGACGCACCAGCGGTGTCCTCGCAGGCCCTGAGCCTCATCGGTTCGCCCGGCGTTACAGCGTCTTCATGTACTCCACGATGGCGTCGAGCTCCTGATCGCTCAGGTTCAGCGTGTTGCCCATCTCGCCCTTGGTCTGCGTGAGCGCGTCGCGCAGCGTCCTGGCGCTCCCGTCATGGAGGTACGGCGCCGTGTAGAACAGCCCTCGCAGGCTCGGGGTGTTGAACCGCGCCGGGTCGCTCACCTCGGCGTCACCGCGCTCGGCGAGGGCCTCGAAGGCGGCCTCCTCTTCGGCGGTGAGGGTGCCCACGGCGTGGCTCTTCGCGTCCACCGAGTCGCCACCGACATGGCACGTGCCGCACTGGCCTTTGCCGAAGAACAGCCCCATGCCCTGTTGCTGAATCGGGGTCAGCTCGCCCTGGTCGGCGATGTTCGGGTTACGCGGCTCGTCCAGACCCCGCAAGATGAACGCCTCCAGGTCGCTCTTCTCACCGGCGGTCAGGCCAGAGCCACCCATGCGGTCCACGGTCCGGGCCATGTTGGTTTGCAGGTGGTCCTTGGTGCCGTTCCAGTTGAACGGCGCGGTGTCGTGCAAGCGACCGGCGAGCGCCGGCGTCTGGCGCGGGCCTACGGTGACGACCCAGGTGAGCTTGTCTTCGCGGCCTTCGAAGTGGCAGGTGCTGCAGCTGAAGTGTCCCGCCCGGCTGAGCCGGTCGTTGCGCGCGAAGGTGAACACGCGCCGGCCCCGCTTGAGCTCATCGGGGAGGGGGTCGACGCCGAAGGGCACGGTCTGGCGGGCGCGCAGGTTGAGCGGCGCGGTGTGGCGCTGCGGCAGAAAGCCGAGGGGGTCGTCGAAGATCCTGTCGCTGGTGAAGCCGCCCCGGGGGAAGCCGTTGTCGCTCACACCACGGGCGACGACGGGCTTCATGGGGCGCATGTCGAAGAGGGGCTCCAGCGCCAGCGTGCTGACCGTGTAGTCGTGGGCGTTGAGCACGTAGGCGTACCGTCCGTCGGGAGAGAAGGCCACCGCTTTGGGGGCCTGGCCGACCTTGAACTCGGCGATGGGGGAGGCCATCGGATCGGTCAGGTCGCTGGAGAAGACGATGACGTTGTCGGAGCCGAAGCCGGTCACGAACAGCATCCCCCAGGTGGGGTGATGGTTGACATCCGAGGGGTCACTGATGAGGTGGGTCATCGGCTCACCGCTCAGCCTGTCCTTCACCGGCGGGCGGGGGATGAACGCGCGGTCGTTCAGCGCCGTCACGCCCACCTCCACCGGCCGGGTCGGGGTGCCGTAGGTGTCGGCCTGCAGCTCGGGCCCGTAGTACTGTGGGATGGGGGGCGGCGCCGAGGGGTCCGACTGCAGCCCCGACGCCATCGCGAGGAGGTCGGCCTCGTCGCCGGGCGTCACCTGTGAGTGGGAGACGTAGAACGTGCCGCCCCCCGGATGGGTGGTGGCTGCCAGCGCGTGGGTCGCGCGGATTCGCTTCGCGCGGGTAGGAAAGATGGCGCGATCGGTGGGGCTCCCCTGCCGCAGGGCAAAGTGGTCGACATCGCCCGGGAGCCCATCGGTCAGCGTGACGACAGACGCGCCGCCGTACTGGTGCGTGACCGCCACCTCCCCGATGCGGACCGCGACGCCGCGCGGTGAGGGGTGCGCGACCTCGTCGCTGGTCTCGTCGAGATCGATCGCCGCCACCACCTCGAGCGTGAGGGCGTCCACCACGACCAGCGACGCTCTGGCCGCTTCGGTGACGTAGAGTAACGGCTTGTCCGGATGGCGCGCGATGCCCCACGCCTCGAGCCCGACGGTCACTCGCGCGTCGACCGTCGACGCGCCGGCCCGGACGCGCACGACCTCGCCGGTGTCACGCACCGTCACGTACGCATCCCCCCGAGGATCGACCACCACCTGCTCTGGCTTGCTCCCCACCGAGATGGCTCGCACGACCTCCATGGACTCGCGGTCCATGATCACCAACGCGCCGTTGCCCTGATCGACCGCGAAGATGTTCTCTTCGGTCACCGCGAGCGCCCGGCCGCTGGTGTGATGCGGCGCCACCCCTCGGTCGAGCTCCGGGAGCTCTTCGGGCATCAACGCCAGCACGTGGGGGTAGCTCAGGACAGTGGCGGAGTCGCCCACGGTCTCGGTGTTGGGACACCCTGCGGCCAACAGGGAGAGTACGGTCACTCCGGCGAGTGGAGTACGAAACATCCGACGCGAGTTCTTCATGCGGGGCCTCTCGTCTTCACCGAAGCACGCGCCGCGCTGCGCAATCCTATACACAACGGCGGCTGTGGCGCTTCGGCCAAGCGTTGGTTCTCTTGTGTGACGTCGCCACGAGAGACGACCTGGAGACCCGTAGCAACAACTGTTCCAAACGCCGTTCACCCGACGAGGGTGTGGCGTTGAGGCGGTCTCCCGGGTGATGACGGCCGTCGAGGCGTCGCACCGCGTCGAGGCGTCGCACCGCGTCGAGGCGTCGCACCGCGGTCGCACGCCGGGTCGCGGCGGCGCCTCGACGCCTCCGCTCAGAGCCCGTCTACGGGCGCAGGTTCGAAGTCGGCGATGGCGGCGCGCAGCCGCTCGGGGACCCTGGCTTTGATCGTGGTGGCTCCATCCAGGGTGACACAGGTCAGCGCGCCTCGGGCGACGATCTCCCGGCCGGCGTCGCGGTAGACGGCAAAACCCCACGTGATGCTCGTGTTGCCGATTCGCTCTGGGCGCGCGTCGACCTCCAGCTCGTCGCCGAAGAACGAGCGACCGACGTGCTCGCACTGAGAGTGTCTGTAGACCAGGTCGTAGCCGTGCTCCTTGAGGGCGCTGAAGGGGAGGCCCAGGGCGACGAGGTAGCCGCTGAGCGCCTCGTCGAAGTAGGTCAGATAGTTGGCGAAGAAGACGTGCCCCTGGGCGTCGGTGTCGGCGAAGCGCACGCGCAGGCGCTCGTGAAATCGGGTGCGGGCGGTCGACTGGTCCATGGGTAGGACTTTTAGGGGCGAGCCCGGACTCTGTCCACCGGCCAGCGGCTCGTGCGCCTGCGCTCCGATCGGGGCACCGCCGACGGGGGGGCCCTGCGCGAGCGCTCCAAACGCCACGATGGCCACCCTGATCTTGGGGTGCTGGAGGCCAGCCGGCGCCGCTCGGGCGCTGCTGGGGACAGGCGCCTGCTGTCCGGTGGCTCGGCGTCGATGCTGGTACTTGCCCGTGCGCAGGCGCAGGCGCATGCCACCCAGCGTCACCCGCCGGTCCGCCCGGTCAGCGCCCGACTACTCTGGCTCCTGGATCAGCGCCGCGGCCATCTCGTTGGACTCTTGGAGCGCGCGCTGGGCCGACGCGGCCAACGAAGCGTCCTGTGCATCCATGGCTCGGATGAACAGCGCGTGCGCTTCGCTGCGTTTGCGCGCGTAGGCCACGATGGCGTCCATGCGGCCTTGCACCTTGGCAGGGAGGTCGGTGTAGCCAGCGAGCGTCTCGAGGCCAGCGTCCCACGACGGCGAGATCTCGTCGCGCAACACTCTGGCGAACTCCGCGTCGGACACCGTCCCCGCCTGGGCACCCTGGAGCAACGTGTTGAAGCGTTGATTGGCTGTGGCCTCGGTCTGGGCGAAGGCTTTGAGGTCCTGGTCCACGGCGCTGACGGGCCTGTTGGGCGCCAGCGCGAACACGACAGCCAATATGGCGAGCCCGGTGACAGCCACCATGGGGACCCGTCGCCTGGCCAGGTGCCGTTGTTGTTCGAACGACATGGCGAGGCCCATGGCGACCAGAAAGCCGACCAGGAGGCCTCCGATGTGCGCCGCCATGTCGATGCCCGGGACGGTCACGCCGTAAAGGAGATTATATCCGATGAAGGCCAGGCTGGAGTTCCGGACGCTGTTGAGCACCGCCGGCGGGACGTGCGGCCGTTTGCGCAGCACGATGGCGAACAGCGCGCCGAAGACGCCGAACACCGCGCCCGACGCACCGGCGCTGACGACCAGAGGGTTCCAGGTGACCGAGGCGACGCTGCCGCCCAGACGGCCAGCACGTACATGACGAGGAACGCCCCCGATCCCATCAGGCGCTCGACCAGGCGCCCAGCGTCCCAGAGCACCCACATGTTGAACAGGACGTGGATGATGCCGATGTGGATGAAGGTCGAGGTGAGCAGGCGCCAGACCTCTCCGGCCAGGGTGTTGGGGCCAAAGTTCGCTCCCCAGGCTAGAAGGTCTGGAATGTCCGGCGTTATGACCGAGACGCCGCTGACGACCATGGCCACGAAGATGAACGCGTTGGCGGCCACGAGGCTGAGCGTGACCAGGGGGCGCCGCTGCAGGTCGTGGAGCGCTTGCGTGAACGATTGCACGTCCTGCGCCGGTGAGTCGCCGGGATCGTGTTGTTCGGGTTCCATCGCCATTGTCGTCGTTGCCTCCATGACTTCTGCGAGATGTGGTCGGCTCAGCGGGGCGAAGGTCGCGGGCGTGGGATTCGGATCCCGCCGAAGCGCCCTGAACAACGCGGGCCGAGGCCGTCGGAGCGCAGGCGGCCCGCGCTCATCTAGCCCCCATTTCTCACCAACCTCTGGCTCATGCTTGGGATCCTCGGCGCTTTC
>JAAZYN010000275.1 GCA_014239625.1 Myxococcales bacterium
GTCGCTGGCGGGGGCCTCGGCGCTCTCCGGGATCGGCGGGGCCGGAGGCGCCGACTCGACCCGTATGTGCTGGTCCCGATACTGCGGGACAGCCTCCGAACCGCCGAGCTGGAATTGCTTGAGCCGCGGCATCGGCTTGATGCCGGCCTCGCGCTCGCCCTTGTCTGGGGGGCGCGGTTCCCAGACACGCTTTGGAGCGCGACGCCGTCCCTCGGCTCTTCGATCGGGGCTGCCGGTGCCGGCCCGATACACGACCTTGCCGTCGGCGTTCAGGAGGTTACCGGAGTCGTCCAGCTGCGCGACGCCGCGCTGAGGTCGCTGGACGCTGTCGAACCGCTGACGCGCTGCCTGGCGAGGCGCGTTCGTGCGGATCTCGGGCTCATCCGCGTCGGACGCACCTCTCCAGCCTGCCTGGTTGAGCTTGTGAAGCTTCACCACGGGCAGCCCCAAGGACGTCTTTGGGTCGCCTGTCGCAGCCGGCCCACGCGGCACCGTGTGCTGCTCCAGCTTGGAAAACTGGGCTTCCAACAGCTGCAGCTGCCTGTCGACCAGCTCGTTTTGCCCCGTAGCGCAGCCAGCGGCGATGGCCACCGCGGTCACTACAGTCATGATTCGAAGTACGTGCATAGATCATCGCCTCGGTCTCGGACGCGCTGTCAGGCTAGTTTCCGTCCAGCCCGGCGGCAAAAAAACAGCGGCGATTGAGCGATCGGCCCGTAACGCCCCTGCCCGCAAAAACCATTCAATGCTCTGAAATTATTTGATATACTCCCGCAACCATCAGAACACGGGCTGTCGCCCGCCTGGCGCGGTCGACGGGCGTCTGGGCTGGCGACCCTGGCGGAGCCTCCCAGATCGAGGACAGATCACCGATGACCATCCGAGCGCTATTGACGATCACGCTGATCGCGGGAGCCTGTGGCAAGGACGAGGGAGGCGGCGAAGAACCCGAGGCTCGGCCGAGGCGCAACCCGAAGCTGGAGTTGATCAACTTCAAGGGCCAGGTCCTGCCGAAGCTCCCAAAGGTCGACGGGATCACCTGGGAGGGCAAGCTGACCGACGCTCGGCGGGTGATCATGGCGGTGCCGAAGGGCTGGGAGGAGGCCAAGGACTTCGCCGGGAGGTTCACGCCACCAGCGGACACCTTTGGCGCCGGCACCAAGCTCAACGCGGGCGTGACCTGCTCTGGACAGTGCATCGTCAAGGACTGGGAGGAGGCGGTCAACGAACGTCACGCGCTGTACCGCGAGAAGAAGGACAGGTACGAAGTCCTTCGCGACGACAAGCTCCAAGAGCCGACGGGACAGCTCCTGATCGCCAAGAACACCTCCGGCGAGCCGACGATTCACATCTCGCTGGCGACCTGGCAAAAGACCGCGACGCGCTACTACGTCTGCGAGGTGACCCTCGTCGGTGAAAAAGCCATCGCCCTCAAAGACGCGTTACTCGCAGCCTGTAAGGTGAACGTCGCGCTTCAGCTGCTGTGAGCGCTGCACATCGGCGCGGGGGCTGCCGCCGCGGCGCCGCTCGTCCGGGCGAGCGACGCCCTGCCCTGCTGGTAGGTGCGGCGCCATCTCCCCCGAGGGAGACCTCCGTTCGGATTTCACCACCACGAGCTTCTCGGTAGCCACACCGTTAGCGAGCCGGTAGCGTCGCCCGTCCGCTATCTCAGGAGTCTCTATGCTGCGGTCCACCACGCTCGCTGCTGTCGCCCTGTCAGTCGCCCTGCTCACTCCGCAGCACCACGCGCGTGCTGGCGCAGCTGCGTTCCCGTTCACCATCCATCAGGCGACCCTCCCGAGCGGTCTGAAGGTGATCGCGATCCCCTTCGACTCACCCGGGATCATCGCCTACTACACCGTCGTCCGCACGGGGAGCCGAAACGAAGTCGAGCCCGGCAAGTCGGGCTTCGCGCACTTCTTCGAGCACATGATGTTCCGGGGGACCCCCCGCTACTCGGAAGATGAGTACGCCCGAGTTCTCAAGCGGATGGGGGCAGACACGAACGCGTGGACCTGGGACGACCAGACCACCTACCACATCGTGGCGTCGGCCAGCGGCTTGGCGACATTGGTAGAGCTGGAGGCGGATCGATTTCAACACCTGGAGTACAGCGAAGCCGTGTTCCAGAAGGAGGCCCGCGCGGTCCTCGGCGAGTACAACAAGTCGGCGTCGAACCCACGCCAGAAGCTGCGCGAGGCGCTCCGTGAGTTGGCCTTCGACGCCCACACCTACAAGCACACGACGATGGGCTTTCTCCGAGACATCAAGGCGATGCCGCAACAGTTCGCGTACTCCAAGCAGTTCTTCGATCGCTACTATCGACCGGGCAACTGTGTCGTCATCGTCGCGGGCGACGTCAAACCCGACGAGCTCTTCGCCCTGACCCGCAAGCATTACGGAGGCTGGGGCAAGGGGCCGCCAACGCCCGCTGTGCCGCAGGAACCACCCCAGCGCTCGGAGAAACGCAGCGCTCTGACCTGGCCCGCGCCTACTCTGCCGCGCCTGGTGATGGGCTACAAGGTGCCCGGGTTCACACCGAAGACGCAGGCCGCACTCGACGTCCTCGAGAACACGGTCTTCGCCAAACGCGGCCCCCTGTATCGCAAGCTCGTCGTCGAAGAGCAGAAGGTCGCGAGCCTGAAGGTAGCCAACTACCACAAGGTGGACACGCATCTATTCGAGGTCTGGGTGTCGGCCCGAAGAGCCGAAGACCTGCCGGCCATCGAGGCCGAGATTCAGTCGGCGCTCGACGCCGTCGCCCGGGACGGGGTGGACGCCAAGACCCTCGCCGAGTCCACCTCCCATATGCGCTACCGCTTCGCAGGGGAGCTGGGGACCGCCAACGGCGTGGCGTCGAACGCGTCGTGGTTCGTGAGCCTGACCGGTGACATCGGCACCGTCAATACGCTCTGGGACGCGATCGCCAAGGTCACCCCCGAGGACCTCAAGAGGGCGGCCGCCAAGTACCTGGTGAGTACCCAACGAACGGTGATCACCTTGACGACGAGCGTTCAGGACGACACCCAAAAGAAACCGGCGGGCAGGCGAGGAGACGCCAGATGAAGCATCCCCTTGCATGGATCGTCTCTTTCGTGCTGGTGGCCGGCTGCGCGGCCTCGACGACCAGCGTCGGGCACGACGACCAGCGGGACGCCACCGCAGCCCAACAACCGCAGGCGAAACCGGCCCCGACCGATACCTCGGGAGGCAACCCCCTGGTGGCGATCCGGGTGCTGCTCTCGACGGGCGCCGTCGAGGACCCTTCGGGCAAGGCCGGCCTGGCCTCCCTGACAGCCCGCCTGATCGCCGAGGGCGGCAGCGAGGCGCGCCCCTATGCGGAGGTCCTGAACGCGCTGTTCCCGATGGCCGCCAGCCTCGGCGTGTACACCACAAAGGAGCAGACGGTCTTCTACGGCACCGTGCATCGCGACAACCTCGAGGCGTATGCACGCCTGGTCGCCGAGCTGCTGCTGACGCCTCGCTTTGCCCTCGATGACTTCAACCGCCTGAAGAAGAAGGCCCTGGATCACGTGACCAAGACCCTGCGTTCCAACGACGACGAGGAGTTGGGCAAGCACGCGCTCACCGACCTGATGTATCGACGACACCCTTATCAATCGCCCAACGCGGGCACGGTGCGGGGCTTGAACGGGACCACGCTGGACGACGTCAAGGCCTTCTACCGCACGTTTTATGCGGTTGATCGCGTCCTCGTGGGGGTCTCCAACGGCGCCCCCGCTGGGTTCGCCGAGGCGTTCCGCAGGCGCATCAGCGCCGGGCTGGCGAAGGCATCCCCGAAACGCACAGCCCTACCCAAACCACCGCTGGCGAGCGGGCTGAGCATGCTCATCGTACAGAAGCAGACGCGCTCGGTCGCCATCTCCATGGGACATCCGCTCCCCATCACCCGAGCCGACGACGACTTCTATCCGCTGTTCTTGGCGGCCAGCTACCTGGGCGAGCACCGCACCTTCAACGGCGTCCTGATGCAGAAGATGCGTGGCAAACGCGGCATGAACTATGGCGACTACGCCTACGTCGAGACGTTCCTCCAGGACGGCTGGTCGACGTTCCCCTTGCCGAACACGCAGCGCCGACAGCAGCACTTCGAGATCTGGATCCGCCCGGTGGTGCCAGCCAACGCCGCGTTCGCGATCAAACAGGCCATCTTCGAGACCCAAAAGCTGGTGCGAGACGGGATCCCCCAGGGCGACTTCGACGACACCAAAGCCTACCTGATGTCGTTCTCCAAGCTCTGGACCCAGGACGCGGGGCGGCGACTCGGGTACGCCATGGACGGCGAGTTGGTGGGTAGAGAGATCGCCGCCGAGCTGGCGCGGCGCCTTCCTGCCATGACCAAGGCGGAGGTCGACCGGGTCTTGAAGGCCTACATTCGCCCCGGCGACCTCCGGATCGCGGCGGTGGCGCAGGACGCCAAGACGCTGCGGCGGCTCCTGCTGAGCGGAAAGAAGACCCCCATCACCTACGACACAGCGGGCACGCCCGCCGAGATCCTGGCCGAAGACAAGCTCATCGAGGGGTACCCGTTGCGACTCGACCGCCGCCGGGTGGACGTCAAGCCAGCATCGGAGCTGTTCAACTGACGGCGGCGCGCGGCCGGTTGGGTCGCGCGCTTCGCCAGGAGGCCCCGGGATGGCGAAGCGCGAAGGGGGCGCGAGCGAGACCCGGGTCACCGGCGCCATCCGTTTGGTGATCGTCAGCTCGAGGCGGCCACATCACGTGGCAGAGCGTGAGGCGGAGGCCTGGTCGTCACGCGCCGAAGATGGCCGATGACGGGGCGCTGATACGCCCCCCCGCCGGATCGCGACTGTCGCGCTCCGCCAGGCTCGCCACGGCGCCAGCGAGCGCCCACTTCAGCTGCCCGATGGACGCGACGAGGGTCCCGACAGCGCGCGCTGGGCCGATTCATCCATCCCCACGGGCGGGCGTCGGAGCAGCTCCCTCTCAGAACACCTTGTTGCACTGTATCGGGTCGCCCACCTTGCTGTCGGTGGGGTAGGCGAGGGCAAACGCGAGGCACATCTCGTCGGTCGAGTCGGGCCCAAACGTGACGATCGAGCTCTTGTGGTTGAACCACGTGCACGTCCACTTGAGGCCGTCGCCCGCCTCGAGCAACACCGGCTCGGCATACTCTTCGTACTTCGGATGCGCCCAGTAGGTGTCCTCATACAGCGTCTCCATCGTCGCGCCAGCTTGCACCCTCTCCACCCGAAAGTGGGTGCCGAGCTCGTGAAAATGTCCCATCAAGCCGATCAGGTTCACGTCATAGGGCACGGTGCACGTGGTGCCGCTCGACGTCTCCTGGCCCGGCGGGAGAAAAATGCCCATCCAGTTGAACCACATGACGTCGGCGTAGTGGTCGATGGCGCTGGGATCGGCCGCGCCGGACAGCTCCACCGTGACGCCGCCTTGAATCTCTGTGGGCGTGAAGTTGATGACGTGCTGCTCCAAGATGAGTCGCTGGCCGGGCTCGAGTTGAATCGCGACCCCCTGGGGGGTCTCGAAGGTCCTCTCGGGCGTCGCCGAGCCGAAGATGTAGGCGGCGTCTCCACTGAACTGCTCGTCGGCGGGCTGGCAATCGTGGATGACGCTCTCGGCCGCGGGCACGGGCAGCAACCGATCGTCGTTTATGACCTTGTACAGGTTGAAGTGATGCGAGGTGCCTTTCATCGTCGAGACGATCTTGACCACGTCGAGAGGCTCGTCGCTGTCCAGGTTGAAGGTTTGGCAGACCTGCCGCTCGGTCCCCGGCGCGACCGCGAAGCTCC
>JAAZYN010000276.1 GCA_014239625.1 Myxococcales bacterium
GTGGAGGCTGTGGGCCGGAGATGACGAGGAGACGGACCTGCACGAGATGGGCATCCCGGAGCTCATGATGCTGGGTCTGGCGGACCTGCCACAGCAGACGCTGGCCATCCTGAAGGCCGCGGCGGTGTGCGGCCCGGTCTTCTGGCGGGAAGAGCTCGAAGAGAGGCTGCGCTTCAACGTCACCGACGGGCTTTCTCAGCTGGTGGACGTGGAGATGATCGCCGAGCTTCCGGGCACCCGCATCCCAGGTCAGCACGAGTACGCCTTTCGGCATGACGTCGTCCAAGAGGCGCTCTACGACGCCATGGACGCGGGACGGCGCCGGGAGCAGCACCGGCTGGTCGGCCAGTGGTTGGAGTCCACCCGCCAAGAGGGCCCGGAGGGGGCCTCGCATCTGGCCGACGCGGCGCGCGCGGCGCGTCACAGCATGTTGGGCGGTGATGACGCCTCGATGCAGCCGCTGCTCGAGCTCATCCGCCGCGAGGCCCGGGTGTGGGAGTTCGATGACGCGCCCGATTGGTTGTCCTGGCCCGACAACCTAGGGAGCGGCGTGTTCACGCCAGCTCGCCTGCTGCTGGTGACCTCCGACTGACCAGCGGACGATCCTCGCCACGGCAGTGGATCCGTCGTCAGCGCCCGGCGCGTCAACCAGCCTCCCGGCCCTCCGTGGTCGCTGACTCGACGAACCGACGCTCACGCCGCGTGTCGCCGTGGCCCTGGGGTGTCAGGTCGTCATCGGCTGGGTCATGGGCGAAGCACGCCAAGTGCAGGGGGAACGCTTCGTCGCCTTGCAGCCGCATGAACGGCGGCGGTCCCAACGGTTCGCCGCAGAGGGCGCAGGTGTGATGACTCAGCGGATGCGGCACAATGTCACAGCTCATGGGCAAGCTCCCTTTACGCTTACACCGTATGCACCTGAGGGTCTCACCGCGCTTACAACTCATTACACGGGCCGAGCTCAGAGCTCCGCCCGCTCCGCCAACTCCTCCCAGCGCCCCATCAACGCCTCCAGCTCCGCTCGCTTGAGGTCCAGCGCGTCGGTCAGCGCCCTGCCCTCGGCGCCGTCCCCCATCCACACCTCTGCAGCTCCGACCGCCGTCTCCAGCTGGTCGATCGCCAGCTCCAGCACCTCGATCTTCGGCTCGAGGCCCTCGAACTCGTTGTTTTCAGTCCAGGTGAGCTTCTTTCCCGGCTCTCCCGTCGGCGACACCGCAGTGCCCCGACGCTCGCCCGCCTGCCGAGACGCCGAGCCGGCGGCGCGACGTTGGTTGGCGCGAGCCTCCGCCCGCTGCTCCAGCTCGGCCAAGCGCAGCCGACGGTAGGTCGTGTAGTCGCCCTCGACCAGGGTGATCTCGGCGAGCCTCTCGGTCAGGTCGCGCTCAAACGCGAGGACCGCCGTCGCTACCTTGTCGAGGAAGTACCGATCGTGGCTGACCGCCAGCACGCACCCTGGGAACCCTACGAGCGCCTGCTCCAGAGTCGCCAGCGTATAGATATCCAGGTCGTTGGTAGGCTCATCGAGTAACAGCACGTTCGCGGGCTCGAGCAAGAACCGCGCGATGGCCAGCCGGTTTCGCTCTCCCCCGCTGAGTCGACCAACGGGCATCCGATGCACATCCCGGCGGAACGCAAACGTGTCGAGCCAGGTCGCGACATGGAGCTTCTCGGTCCCACCGACGAACACGTAATCGCCACCTTCGGGTGACACGATGTCGCGCACCGTCGCGTGATCGTCGAGCACGCTGCGGTGCTGGTCGAAGTAGGCCAGCTTCGTGTTGGCGCCGAGTCGGACCGTGCCGCTGTCCGGCTCCTCGAGCCCCGCGATCAATCGGAGCAGCGTCGACTTGCCGCTTCCGTTGGGCCCAACGATCCCGATCCGGTCGCCTCGCCGTAAGATGAGGTTGAACCCGTCGATCAGCGGGAGGTCCTCGGAGAAGCGCTTGGACACGCCCTGCATCTCCAAGATCGTCTTGCCAAGGCGCGGGCTGTTGCCGAACTTGAACTTCGCCTGGTCCTGGCGCTGCTGCAGCTCCTTGACCTCCGAGGCGAGGGCATCCACCCCCGCCAAGCGCGCCTTCGATTTGGACGTTCGAGCCTTGGGTGAACGCTTCGCCCACTCCAGCTCGCTCTTGAGCACCCCCAGCCTGCGCCTCCGCGTTCGAGCGCTCTGCTCCTCCTGTGCGGCGCGCGCCTCAAGGTACGCTGTAAACCCGCCCTGGTACGCGCGCAAGCCGCCCTCCCGGACCTCCAACATGCGGTTGGCAGCGGCGTCCAGGAAGTAGCGATCATGGGTCACCACGATGGCCGCCAGGGCTTGCTCCGCGACCCATCGCTCGAGCCACTCCACCGTCGCCGCGTCCAGGTGGTTGGTGGGCTCGTCCAACAGCACCAGGGTGGGACGCCGCTGTGCATCCGCCCGCTCCTTGCCGAGCAACATCCGAGCTAGCGCCAGGCGCTTCCGCTCGCCTCCGCTGAGCCGCGCTACAGGCGCGTCGAGCTCCGCCACCCCGGTAGTCAACGCCGCCCGCTCCAGGCGATGTTCCCACTCCCACCCTCCCAGCGCCTCGATCGTCTCCAGGGCGCCGTCAGCCTCGGGGTCACAGGCGGCGGCGAGGCGTTCGTAGCGCGCGATGGCGTCGATGACGTCGGCCAGCGGCTCGGTGAGAATCTCCCTCGCCGTCGCCCCTGCCCGGAGCTCCGGCTCCTGCGCCACGTACGCGACGTTGAGCTCGGTGCGGATGATCAGGTCGCCCTGATCGAGCTCTTCGAGCCCGGCGATGATCTTGAGCAGCGTCGACTTTCCGGCGCCGTTCTCCCCGATGAGCCCAATGGTGTCGCCCGCGTCGACGCCCGCCGTCACGGAGTCCAAGATGACGCGGTCGCCGAAGGCTTTGGAGGCCTCTTTGAGGTTCAGCAAGTTCACGGACGCAGCGTTACAGCAAACCGGCCCGACGGCGCCAGGTGATCTCTGCCAGGGCTGCAGCCACGAGATCATCGACGCTCATGCCGTGATGGCGATCGACGGCCTCGAGAGAGCCCGCTTCGCCATTGCGCCGCGGGCCCAGGAAGCGGTAGCCGCGCATTCGCTGCAACGCGCCGGGGAGCCACTCGGCGACGCTCGGGACGTGGTCGCCGGTGATGATCAGCGGCGCGTTCACCTCCGCCTCGGCGAAAAGATCGTGCAGGCGGTAGCTCCGATCAGGGTCATCCCAGGCCCCAGGATCGCTGTTGTAGTCGTCCCAGTCCCGCCACAACACCTCGTAGCTGGTGACGTTCAGGATTCGGCTGCCCACGCCGTGTTCGGCGTGAAGGCGCGCGGCGGCCTCGCGCACCTGCCCCAGCTTACGGCCCGAGGCGACCCACAGCACCCCGGGCATACCCGCCGCTGGCGCGTGTTCGTCGTCGCCCACGAGCCAGTATCCGCCGGCCACGGCCTGCGCCTCCACGTCGTCAGGAAACACCGTGGGTTGGGTCAGCGGCTGCGTGCTCAGCCGCAGGTACACCGCCTGGCCATCGTCAGCCCAGAGCTGACCGAGCGCCCAGCGATAGGTCGCCCAGACGTCCACCGCGAAGGCGGGCTCGTAGGAGATGATCCCGGGCAGGTCCATCATCATGCGCAGCGTCTGGAGGCTCTGATGGGTCGCGGTCTCCCGTGACAGGGCCGTCCCGCTGGGGGTCCCGACGGCCACAAAGCGGGCGTCGGAGTAGACGGCGTAGTCGAGCTGATTGAACCCGCGCTCGAAGAACTTATCGTACACCGTCACGACGCTCAGTATCGGGTCTTTACCCTCGACGCGCTTCTTCCGACGTCCAAACGCGTAGGCCCAGAGCATCGCGTTACCCTCCGCGATGCCGAGGGCGTGAAACTGTCCCCGATCGCTGGGGCGCCAGTCGAAGGCGAGCCTGCGGTCGGTCCGCAGCCATTGGAAGGTGTCGGCGACCCCGTCTCGGGGCGCAAACACGCCTGTCGCCTTGATCACCGGCCCCAGGTGAGTGGTCTGGCCCACGTCGGGGGCGCCAAAGTGAAGCCACGGGGCCACGTCTTCATCGCGCAGCAGGGCCAGGTTGAGACTCTGAAACACCTCACCGCTCGACACCACCGAGCGACGCGGCTGGCGTATCCCTGACAGGGCAGCCGCCAAGCCGGTGGTGGGTGGTCGCGCGTAGCGATGGTCGGCGTCCTCGAACAAGAGGCGTCGGCGTTGGGCCAGCAGCGCCGCGCCAGGACCACCCACGACGCGGGGATACGGCGTGTCCGCCGGCAGCCCACGATCGACCCCCCAGGCGACGACCTCATCGCGCGGGAGCAAACCGCCGTGATTCTCCGGATGACCGGCGGCGGAGGTCTGATAGCCTTTCACCGTGTGCGCCACGATCACGGTCGGCGCTCCATCCACTTGCGCAGCCTGGGCGTACGCCTCCAACAATGCACCGAGATCGTGCCCTCCCAGATGACCCAGGGCCTGCGCCAGCTCAGCGTCCGAGACCGGCTCGATGGCTTTGGCGATCCCAGCGCGCTGCGTCGCGGACACCTCGAGCCTCTCGCCGTACCTACCGAGCAGCTGTCGCGCCGACTCCCCCGGAGCATCCCCGACCCCGGTCAAGACCTGCCGCAGCAGGCCCCCCTCGATGCACAGCAAGGGATGGAGCAGGTCATCCGGCAGCTCCTCCAAGACGGCGCGGAGCTCGCCTCCGCCGGGGCGTTCGAACAATGCCAGCGCCCGAGCACCCCAGGGGACGCTGAGGACCTCCCAGCCCTGGGCCAGGAATTTTGCCTCGACCCAGGCATCTAGACGCCCACCCAGGCTGTCGTCCATCACCCGGTCCAGGCTCTGCCGGTTCAAGTCGACGATCCAGATGAGGTTGTCCAGGCCCCAACGGCCCGCGTCGTAAAGGCTCTCGTCGATCTGCCCCTCGGTCAGCTCACCGTCGCCGCAGTGGGCCCAATAGATCGCGTCCACCGGCGGCTGGCTCCGCACGTGGCGCAGGGACCGATTGTGCAGCTTTGCGCCGTAGGCGTCGTAGATGGCAGCGCACACGCCCAACGCTTCGCTGGAGGTGGTGTAGTCGACGAAGTCGGGATTTTTCAGCTTCGTCGGATAGGGCTGTGGCCCGCCGTACTCCCGGAGCAGGCCCATCTGCTCGCGTGGCAGCACGTCGAGAAGGTGCATCAGCGCGTAGATGATCGGCGCGGCATGCGGCTTGACGGCGACCCGGTCCTGAGGGCGTTTGGCGTGAAGGTACAACGCGCAGAGAAGGTCCACCGAGGACATACTGCTGGCCTGGTGACCGCCAACCTTAGGCTTCTTGCCGGCGTTGGCGGGCTTGTGATTGGCCCAGTCGATCATGGACAGGGCGCCCTTCGCGACGTGATCGCGAACACCCTGCATGACCGCCAGCTGCTTGGGGTCTGGCGTCGAAAACGGCGCTCGCATCATTCCAGTCGTCCACATCGAAGGCACCGCCACCGGATCAGGGGTGTGGCGCTCCCCGCCGGGGGGCGGAGCTCACCGGGGCGGACACGCACCATGCCCGACCGACAGGTGCGGCACCGATGCGGCAGCAACTTCCCCGCGCGGTGCATGCGCCAGGCCGCGACCAACAAGATCGTCGCGGAAGCGACCGCTCCGGCGATGACCCATTGGCCGTCGGACCCGTTGAGATCGCTGGTCGCTACCAGCCACACCAGGGGTGCTACCAGCAGGGCGCTGAAGATGAGCATGGGCACGCTGCGTTGCATCTCCCGATGAGGCGTTATGATGGGCTGTGCGGCAAGCGCCCCTG
>JAAZYN010000277.1 GCA_014239625.1 Myxococcales bacterium
CATGGTCGACGTCACCCACATCGAGGGGGCCACGCAGGCCACCGTCGCCACCCTGATCGGCGAGGACGGCCGGGAGCGGATCACCGCCGAGCAGGTGGCCGATTGGATGGGGAGCATCAACTACGAAGTCGTCTCCAGGATCCATCCGTCCATCCCGCGATTCCCCGCATCCTGACGGCCTTGCTACAACGTGTGGCGATAGCGCGATAACCAGCACCCCTGCCGCCTTTGACGGGCTGTCGGATCGTCGTTGACGCCCCCGGAACCCCGTGCTAGTCCGCAGCCGCTTTGAAGACGACGGGAACCATACTGCGCAAGGCCGACACCGCCTCCATCGGATTGGAGATGGGCGGCTACGTCGTGGCCGGATACCTCGTGGGGACGTGGCTCGACGGCGTATTTGAGACGACCCCGTGGCTGACCGTCCTCTACCTCTGTCTGGGCCTTGTGGCCGCGGGTCGGTCGGTGTGGCGGGTGAGCCGGAGCTGGCGGCGGGCGATCAGAGAGCAGTCGGAGGATCAGACGATGGCCCCGCGACCGCTGATGTCCGGTCGTTGGAGCGAGGGGGTTCGATGAGCGCGAACCCTGTGATCACGGAGTCCACGCGAGCCTTTGTCCGTCGTGTCGAGGGAGGGGCGGCGCTGCTGACCCTCGCAGCGCTGGCGCTGACCCACGCGTTCGCTGGGTTTGGTCCGATGTTCGCTGGCGTCTTGGCTGGAGGCGTCATCGCGACGCTCAACTGGCGGTTGATCGTCGTGCTGGCGCAACGAACGGCCGAGGGTGAGCGCAGGTCGCGCCTGTTCTATACGATGATGAGTGGATTCAAGCTGGCCCTGCTGCTGACGGCGATCGGCGCGGTCCTCTATCTCTTGCCGGTGAGCCCCCTCGGGTTCGTGATCGGTATGACCAACCTGTTTATCTCGATCGCCTTCGTGGGTCTGCTTCAGAGGCCCACCCGGACAGTGAAGGCGGTCGGCCATACAACCGAGGAGCGAGGCGCGTGAAGAAGGCCTTTGGCATCTTCATGGTCCTGTTCTTCGTCGCCTTCACCGGTGCGCGCCTGATGGCTGCTGGTGATGGGGCGGAGGCGGGAGCCAAGAATACGGACCCTGCAGCCGCGGCTCATCATGTAGATGGGCCCAAAGGCAAGACCAACGAGCACTGGTCGCTGGCGAAGGAGTACCTGCCCGATTCGCTCTTTCGGAACATGCAGGTTCGGTTTGGGCCCAGCTGGAAAGAGGGGACCAAGGACATTCACGTCTCCCACGTGATCTTCGCGGTCGTCACCGCGTTGTTGGGCATCCTGTTGGCTCTCGCGGCGGCCAGGAAACTCAAGGACCCCGACCGGGTGTTGTTGCCCGAGAAGAAGCTCACGGCGTTCACGTTCTTCGATCTCCTGATGGAGGCGATGCTCAAGCTGATGGAGTCGATGATGCCGCGCAAATATGCGCTGCAGGCGTTACCCATCATCACCGCCTTCGCCGTGTTCATTCTGATCGGCAACTGCATGGGGCTGGTGCCGGGCATGCTGACGCCCGCGGAGAGTCTGAACACCACCTTCATGTTGGCGACGTTCTCCATCGTGACCTACGTTTACTTCAGCATCAAAGTGCAGGGGGCCGTCGGCACGTTGAAGCATCTCATGGGGCCGATCCCCGCGCTGGCACCACTGATGTTCCCGATCGAGGCCCTGGGCTTCTTCATCATTCGTCCGGGGAGCCTGGCTCTCCGGCTCCTGGGAAATATGTTCGGCGACCATCAGGTCCTGGTGAACTTCCTGGGCTTTCACATCCTGCTCGTGCCGCTGCCTGTCATGGCGTTGGGCCTCCTGGTGTGCGTCGTGCAGACGGTGGTGTTCTGCATGCTGACCATGGTCTATATCGCGATGGCCGTGGAAGTTCACGATCATGGAGACCACGGGCACGGCGCCGAGGCGCACGCCCACTGATTGTTCCTTCTCGTGTGTTGTCGTGCGACACGCGACTGTCCTCTCTTTACTGACTGTTCGATCTAGGAGAAAACGCGATGAAACGTGCCGTCTTTACCGGGCTGCTGACGCTTCTCACCATCTGCATCCTCGCACCGCTCGCGATGGCTGCAGACGGTGTGGCCGACAACAACTTTACCCAGGGTGGTTACGTCGCGCTTGCGACGGCGCTTGGCCTCGGGATCGCCGCTGCGGGTGGCGCGATGGGTCAGGGCCGCGCTGCGGCTGCCGCCCTCGAGGGCATCGCTCGCAACCCGGGGGCCTCTGACAAGATCTTCACGCCGTACATCCTCGGCTTGGCTTTGATCGAGTCGCTGGTCATCTACTCCTTGGTCTTCGGCTTCGTGCTGTCGGGCAAGGTCATCTGAGAGAGCGACTGTCCGTCCGCGCGACGACAGGCGAGAAGTAAAGAGCGGTCCGCCACAGTCGGGCCGCTTTTTTTTGGCTCCTCGACATCGATGTGAATGGCATTCACAATGCGGGCTGTGATGGATGAATTGCAACCAGCAGAGGCGGTGAAGACAGCGGAGACTCGGTGGGAACGTCGCCGCCGGAGGCGGACCGAGGAGATCATCGAGGTGGCGATGAGGCTCGTCAGGGAAGACGGGCTCGAGGCGTGTAGTCTGCATCGCATCAGCCGCGAGTTGGACGTCGCGGTCGCTGGCTTGTACCGGTATTTTCCGTCGAAGGCGGCCTTGATCGCTGCGCTGGAGCTGCGGGTGATCTCTGAGATAAGCGGCAACCTGGACCGGCGCCGACAGGCGCTCCCACCCGCGCAGGGAGATCTTGGGGTCGACGCGTTGGCGCGGGTGATCGTTACGGGTCAGGTCTACCGGTCGTATGCTGTCGACGCGCCGTCACGCTTCATCCTCATCAGCCAGATCATGGCAGATCCGAATGTCTTGCTGCCCGACGAGCTCGGGCAGACCGTCGTGGAGGGCATGATGACCCTCCTCGCCAGGGTCGCCGAACCGTTTCACGGCGCGGTCTCTGCGCGGGCCTTGTGGGACGGCGCGTCGTTGGTCAGGGCGGTGCTGTTCTGGAACGCCATCCGGGCGGTCCTTCAGATGAAAAAGCTTGAGGTCCACAGCGGACTGCTGGACTCCCGCCAGCTTTACGAGTCCATGGTGAGCACGCTGCTGGTGGGGTGGGGGGCTGACCCGGCCGATGTCGCGGCGGCCTGGTCCCTCGCGGAGTCCTGGTCGTCATAGCCTCGGCGTAAACGCTCCGGTCCCGGTAGGGGAACGGCGCGGAGTCCTGATCCTCGCGGAGTCCTGGCCGTCAGAGCCTCGCGTAAACGCTCCGGGCCCGGGAGGGGGCGTCGCGCGGCCCGCTACTCCTGAGCGTGTGCCGTCCGCACGTCGTTGGCCTCCAGCCCGCGTTTTCCCCACACGATGCGGTCCATCAGCTTGCAGTCACACCCCCAGTTTTCAGGCAACTTGGGGCACGCGGCCTTGGCGATCGCTCGGTGGCCGTCGGTGTTTGGGTGGATGGCGTCGAAGGCCCGCAAGTCTTTGCGCAAGTGCCACCGCGGTAGATCGACGGCTTCAGCGACCAGCGCGTCGAGCATTTTGCTGCGCTCCAGCGGCGACAGGTGCTTCATCTGCTTGCGTACAAACCGCGCCTCGGCCAGCTGAGCCCGCGCGGTGCGGCGGTTGCGAAGGGCCGCGCTCCGCGTCCTGAGTTCGCTGTCGTACAGGTCTACGGCGATATCGGGGAGCTCGCCCGGTTGCCACTCCGCGCTCTTGGCGTAGCGGCCCAGGGCGACCTCGGGGGTCAGTCGCCCCATCAGGAAGTCCACGGTCAGCTGAGTGGCGCGTTTGGACGTGAGTCCTTTTACCCCCCACCAGCGGTCCTTGTCCCGCTCTCTGCCCCATGGCGACAGGGACAACGCCAAGGTCTTGAAGCCGCGCTTTTTGGCGCTCTTGAACAGCTTGCTCATAAACCAGTTCACGCGCTTGGGGTTGAAGATGCTGTTGAGCCCGCCGCGGGCCATGATCCAGATCTCAGACTGGCGCGCGCTGATGTGCCGATTGCGCGCCACCTGCCGGTCGTAGCGGACCTTCATGTGGTTGATGGCCAGGCCCGTCTTGCCCAGGTTCTTGATCTCTACGTTCCGACACGACATCTCGATGAATTTCGTGTAGTTGCCGCGGTAATAGATGGTCGACGAGCCGCCCATCGCGATGACCTTCACCGGGCGGTCATGTTTCTTGAAGCGCCAGGTGCCCACAGGCAGCTTTGATTCCGGTACCCGAGTCGCCGGTGCAGCGGCTCGCGCCGAGTCGGAGGCGAGCGGTGGCGAGGCGAGTGCCCACATGCAGATCGCCAGGACGGTAGTGTGTCGTTGGAGTGCGTTCATATCGACGACGCTACGAGAGGGTCGCCAGGGCCGCAAAAAATTGGCTTCCCTCGATAACCGTTCTTGACGGCGAGGGCGTGGGCTCGCTACCCAGCGCATATGTCTTCATCATCCAACTTCCTCGATGAAATGCTTGGCGGCGGGCGCGTCGTGCTGTTCGACGGCGCCATGGGTACCCAGCTCTACTCGCGAGGCGCCTTCATCAACCGCCCCTTCGAGGAGCTCAACCTCACGGCGCCCGATCACGTCCGCGAGGTGCACCGCACCTACCTGGATGCTGGCGCCCAGGTCATCGAGACGAACACCTTCGCCGCCAACCGCTTTCGCATGTCGCCGCACGGCCTGGCTGACAGCGTGGCTGAGATCAACGCCGCGGCTGTGTTGTTGGCGAGAGAGGCTGCGGGGGATACCGGTTGGGTCGCTGGCGCTATCGGTCCGTTGGGCACGCGCATCGAGCCGTTCGGCGCGATTGGCAAGGATGAGGCGCGGGAGGTCTTCGCCGAGCAGGCTCTGGGCTTGTGCGACAGTGGCGGGGTCGACCTGTTTTGTCTGGAGACGTTCGTCCATCTGCCCGAGCTCGTGGAGGCCGTCGTTGCCGTCCGGTCGGTGAGTGACAAGCCCATCCTCGCCCAGGTTCAGTTCGCTGGTGGCGGGGTGACGCGCGAGGGCGTCCTGGCCGACGAGGTGGCGAATCTGCTGGAGAGCGTCGGCGCGGATATGCTCGGCGTCAATTGCATCGACGCGCTCGCGAGCTTGAACGCGATCGCGGAGCTCTGTGAGTCCTCGTCGCTGCCTGTCTCCGGCCAGCCGAACGCCGGGATGCCGCGGTCGGTCGAGGGGCGGAAGCTCTACATGGGCTCACCGGAGTATTTTGTCGCGTGGGCTCGTCGCGCGATCAAAAATGGCGCACGCCTTGTAGGTGGCTGCTGCGGCACGACCCCCGACCACATCCGGGCGTTACGCTCGGTGGTCAGTGAGGCGCCGCCGCCGCGAGTGGCCTCCCAGACCAGCGACAAGAAGCGATCGCGCCACGGCAGGAGCGCGGCCCGGCAGGTCCCGCGAACGAGTCGCTCCGTGCTCGCCGCCCGCCTGGCGCGGGGGGAGTTCGTCGCAGGCGTTCAGGTTCATCCGCCCCGAGGCTGGGTGCCCGACGAGGTCGTCGCCAACGCGCGAAGACTCGCGCTGGCTGGAGTGGCGTACATGTCCGTCCCGGAGGGGCCTCCCGACGGCGCCTTCTTGCCGCCGTTGGTTCAGGCGCAGCTGGCCCGCCACGCCGGCCTCGCGACAGTCATATGGTACAGCTGCCGGGGGCGGCGTTTGGCCCGCATGCAGTCTGACTTGCTCGGCGCGGCGGCGACGGGGGTGGCCAACCTGATGCTCGTCACGGGGGACCCGTTGTCACCCA
>JAAZYN010000278.1:0-2016 GCA_014239625.1 Myxococcales bacterium
TCGGCGGCCGACACCGGGAAAAACAGGGCGCGACGGAACTTCGCACGGCGGAGGGCTTGGGTGAAGGCGGTCAACAACCCCGCGGTTGAACCGCCGGGCTCGGTGTGCACCCCCCCTACAGCGAACGCCGCGCGCTTGTGTCGCGCGAAGGTCAGCAGCCCATCATGGCAAGACCAGGCGGCCAGCTCGGGCTCCAACGACAGGTAGGCGTTGGCCCGCGGAGACGCCTGGACCCGCGCCTCGATCTCCGCCGGTGTCCAGCTGGATGCGCCCATCAGCCCGGCCGATGACACGAACCGATCGACGCACCCCCCAGGGAGATCGCCCAGGCGCTGCAGCCACGTGGTCCGAGGCGCCCCGACGACCTCGGGGACGGGCACAAAGTCCGACGGCAGCGGCTGGTCGCCGAGGTCGCCGCTCACCCGATTCGGCTCAAGCCGCAGCGCTCGAGCTCGGGTCGCGCCGGCTCATCTTCATGCGCCAGTCGCAGCCGACCATCTCGCCGGGAGCCATCTCGCGCCACACGTTTTCGCCCTGCAGCGGCTCGGAGGAGATCAGCAGGTGGCTGACGAAGCCGCTGCCCGACTCGGACTCGCACTCGGCCTTGAAGTAGGGGCAGCTGTCTCGCTCGCCGCAGCGGTTTTTGTGGGTCGAGTAGTAGAGCTCTTTGCCGCCCTGATGGGCCGCGATGCATTGACCGTCGGTGACCAGCAGGTTCAACAGCGCGGGGGCCGGCGCGTCATCTCCATCACAGACCCGACGCACGATGTCGATGGTCTCCTGCAGCGCTCCGAACACGTCGTCGAGCATGCGCTTTTCGGACAGACGCCCGTGGCGCTGCAGCCTCGACAAGAAGAGGTAGAAGATCACCTCGCTGTCGGTCTCCCCCAGAATGTACCGACGCAGCCGCGGGGCGATCTCAGCCTGGAGGTCCGCTCGGCATCGGTCGAACTCGGGGATGTCGCCGTTGTGGGCGAAGACCCAACGTCCGTATTGAAAAGGATGCGTGTTGAGCACCGAGTTCGTGCCAACGGTCGCCTTGCGAATGTGCGCGACCACCGTCTCCGAGGCGACGATGCCGCTGACCCGCTTGAACAGCTGATCGTGCAACGCGGTCGAGGCGCTCTTCGTCAGATGTGGCGCCCCATCGACGTAGTACGCGACCCCCCAGCCGTCCGGATGCGATGAGCTCTGCACCGCCAAAGCGTTGTCGGCCTCGACGAGCGAACGATGCACTTGCGACTGAATGACGCTGCGAAATCCGAATAGCCTGCACATACCTCTGGCCCACCCTGCGTGTGTGGTCTCGTGTGGTGTAACAGGCCCACGCGAGGAGGGCCAGTCTGGATCAAGCCTGGGCTCCGACATCCCTCCAGGCGCCAACCGCGTCCACCCACCGCGCTGGTGGCCTGTGTGGCAGAGGTCCCCACCTGCGGGGTCACTCCATCAGGCCCCCGCTCGAGGGCTCCGGCACGAACTTTGCGTGAGAACGCCCTGTAAACCTCGACCCGGTCGACTCAGCGTCGGCCAAGGAGCTCGCTGTGCAACGTCACCATCACATCTTCGTCCCCCTGCTCGGGACCACCTTTGATGAGCCAGACGAACGGGCGCGTTACGGACTACACTCAGGGCGTGACGGCTCCTGCATGGTCTCCCATCGATGAACCCGGCGCCCCCGCGCCGACCCCTGACAGGGGCCGGACTGGCCGATGAGGGTGGTCGTCACCGAGACCGTCGACCCCGACGGCGCCCTGTGTCGCTGGATGAGCCCAGACCTCACGGCGCTCGGACACCAGGTGGTCATCCTCCCGATTCAAGAAGGCGTTCATCGCCTGGGCATCTCGGGTTGGCAGATGCTGCTACGGGACCTGAGCCGATCCTGGAAGCCCGATCTGGTCGTCTGCATGCCCCCCTATGATTACCTGGACCGGAGCACCGCCAGGGCGATCAGAGCTGGAGGCGCCCGGCTGCTCGCGTTTGGAATGGACGACGCGCTCTTCCTCGAGCGCTGGCGCG
>JAAZYN010000278.1:2026-5752 GCA_014239625.1 Myxococcales bacterium
GACAGTCATCAACGTGGCCCGAGGCGGCACCCTCGGGCAAACCTGGTGTCTGCGCAGCGAACTGGAGTCCATCGACGACAAGATCATCAAAACCGTGCTGGCCGACTACGACGCGATCTACGATCTCTACGCGAGCACCTGCGACGCGTTTGTCGTCGCGGCCCACGCCGCCGGCTACGAGCGGTTCATGACGACACGCTGGGCGCTCAGCCGACCCGACACCATCCGCCCAGCGGCGCACCCCATCGCCCCCCGAGCGATCCTCGCCGGGCGCGCGTATCCGACGCGGATCGACCTGGTGCGACGTCTGGTGGACGCCCGGGTCCACCTCCGGGTGCGTGGCTTCGGCTGGGACAGCGCGGAGCTCCCATCGTCGACGGACGCAGCTGGCTACCTGAGCGCCGCCGACTATGACCAGCTGCTCCGACAGGGCGTGGTCATCTCCCCGGCGGATTGGGAGGGCTCCGACGTCCCGATGGTCAAGGCGCGAGTCCTGGAGACCGCCATGGCCGGGGCCTGTCAGGTCGCCGCGTGGGCCCCCGAGCTCGCGCAGCACTTCGACGACGCAGAGGTGCCATCGTACCGCGACGTCGACCAGCTGATACGCCTCCTGAGACGTCTCCTGGGTGACCCCTCCGAACGCGCCCGGCTCGCGAGCGCGGCACAACAACGCGCCCTGCGCGACCACACCTGGGCGACCCGCTTCGGAGAGCTCCTCGACGCTCTCGATCACCACCGCCGAGGCTGCGCGAGCTCCCCGGAGCGCGCCCTCGATTGCCCCTCGTACGGGGTCCTCCTTCAGGGCCTCGCGTCCACGGCCGAAGCCACCGGGCGCCCTGCGGCCGCGGCCGCGTTTTACAGCCTGGCGGAGTTGGCGGGGGTAGGTCCGTCAGCCACCCTGGGAGCCGCCCGCTGCCATTTCACCGCCGGCACGTCAGCCTCACCGGCGCCGCTGCTGGGCGCTATGGGCCCGCTGGAGACGACGGTCAACGCCGGGCAGCGATCCCTGTACGTGAGGGTACAGAGCCCGGTGGTGGGGGTCGCCAATGGTCACAACCGATTTCTGAACCCCATGGTGGAGGTCCTCGCCCTGTCTTGGATGTCCTTGGTGCGGTCCGGAGAGGTGTCCCGGGCGTTGTCGGAGCTCCGCGGCCGGCGCGCAGAGCCGGACCTGATCATCCAGGTGGCGGCCATCACCGCCCCCGAGCCCGGCGCCGAACCCTTCCTCGCCAAGCTGTACGCCGCCGCGCTCGCCGCGGAGCCGCAGCAGACCGGGAGCGCCAAGGACCGCCATCGATCCGCGTGGCGCCAGTGGCTGGCTGCCTACCGCGAGCCCTCATAGCGGTCCAGCAGTCGCGGGCTCAAGAGCTCCGCGTCGAGGGACCTCCGGGACGCCACGAAGACCGACCTCACCAGCCACGGGTTGGGCGGCGCGACGGTCCAATCCAACGGAAACTCAGGGTGATCCGGCTGGGTCTTCGGGACATAGACCCACTCGAAGTGCCTGGACAGTTCGCGAAAGACCCAGCGGCGCGTGGGCCGGCAGCCCAGCCCCGACACCGCGTTCTCCAGCACCTCAGAGGGCTCTCGATGCATCCGCACGAAGTCACCCTGCCCTGGGAAGACGCAGGTCTCCACCAGCATCATCGAGTCGCAGTGGGACGCCAGGGTCTCCAACGCCCGCCCGGGATGAGCCAGGTGGTAGAGGAGGCCGTAGCAACAGACGACGTCGAAACGCCCCCCGACTTGCGGCTCCTCCGCGTCCAGGTCGAGCACCCGGGTCTCGACCTCCGGATACCGGGCGCGCGCGACGGCGAGGTTGTCTGGACGACCATCGGTGATGGTAAGGCGACAGCCGCGCTCCAAAAAGAACCCCGAGTGGTCCCCGATCCCAGCCCCCACCTCGAGCACGCTGGCTCCCTCCAGCGGCAGGCCGAGGCTGGCCAGATGCTCCAAGCGGGCGCGATTGTGCGCGCGGTAGTGCGGACTGTGGAAGCGCCGCCGCGGGTCGACCCCGTCGTCCGGATCAGTCACCCCGCCACCCGCGTGGCGTGGAGGCACATCGTTCGTCCGCAGCGACCCGTCACTGCGCGAGGCTGGTAGGGGGTCAGCACCGGTCGATGATGATAGGCTGAGCCGGATGAAGCAATTCTTCCTGGTCAGCAACGCCTGCGGGCGAACGACGGCGGCGGTGTCTCGCCGGATCCAGAGCTACCTCCAGCTCAACGGCATGACCCAGACCTCCGCGTTGGACGCAGCCGACCTGGTGATCGTCGACACCTGCGGCTACTGCAGGTCGGCCGAGGACGAGTCCATCGGCATCATACGGCACTGCTTGATGCACGGGCGCCCCGACGCGCAGGTGGCGGTGGTGGGCTGCCTGCCACAGATCAACCCGTGGCGGCTGTCCGAGGCAGGCAACATCACGGTCCTGGCGCCGAACGCGATGAGCACCCTGGACGCCATGACGGACGCCAGGATCCCGTTCGCGTCGGTGCCCGAGGGCGAGCAGCAGCTGATGCTGCCCGAGGCCTTGCTCAAGCCCGGCGCGTCGAAGCCGACGCGGGCGTTCCACCTCAACACGTCCACCGGGTGCCTCCACCACTGCTCGTTATGCGCCGTAAAGAAAGTCTGGGGGCAGCTCGTGAGCCGCCCCATCGCCGCGATCGTCGGCGAGCTGGAGGTGGGGCTGAAGACCGGCCACGAGCTCTTTTACCTGGCAGCCCAGGACCTGGGCGCCTACGGCGTGGATCGGGGGGTGTCCGTGGTGGACCTGCTGACGGCGCTGTTCGAGGTCGAGGGTACGTTTCGGCTGATGCTGCACGACTTCAACCCGCAGTGGCTCATCAAGCACCTCGACGCCCTGACGCCGCTACTGCGGAGTCACGCGCACAAGGTGGCCTACCTCGATATCCCCCTGCAGTCGGCCAGCGACCCGGTGCTGCGCCGGATGAAGAGACCCTACCGCAGCGCGGATGTCCGCGATGCCCTGTTCGCGCTCAAGGCCGCGGTCCCCGAGCTGACCATCGAGCTCGACGTGATGATGGGCTTCCCCGGCGAGACCGACGAGGACTTTGCCCGGTCGGTGGACTTCGTCAAGGAGTGCATCGAGCTCCCCAGGATGTGCATCTGGCTCACCGGGTTCAGCGCCCGTCCAGACACCGAGGCGGCCGCGCTGGAGCAGCAGCTCGACGCCGACGTGATCATGCGGCGGTTTCTCGCGCTGCGGGACCTGGTCGACGCCAGCGACAGCAAGCTGGGGACGGGCATGGCCTATTATCCTGAGTACACGCTCTATTGAGCATGGATGAAGTCGCTCGCCAAGGGCGCGCTGGACCCGAAGCCGGGCTCGCGCGGAGACCCGGAACGGGTGGCCGCAAGCGGCCTCGAGATCTCACCTGTGACGCCGGGCTGGCCGGCACGTCTCACCCGATCTCCAGCGACGCGCCAAGAGGTGCAAGTCATTCGCGGAGTGGCGCGGACTGATCTCGTGATGGCACGGACTGCGAGGCGAGGCTGCGCGCACTCGACGTGCGGCTCCTCGGCTGAAGGGAGCGCGCCGTGAAAGCGCCGCCGATCCCGAAGCCTGAGCCGGGATCCCGAGCGACGCCGGCGCGGGCCCAGAGAGCCCCACGTAGCCCGCATGTCTCACCAGAGTTCGAGCGAAACTCAGGAGGGGTAGGTGATACGAGCGTGGCGCGGACCGGAGCCGGCCGAGTCGTACTG
>JAAZYN010000279.1 GCA_014239625.1 Myxococcales bacterium
CGGCGCGCAGATCAAGTTCACCGACAACGGCTGGAAGGCCATCGGAGAATTTCGGGACACCGAGGGCACGTATACGTGGACCACGAGCACCGGGGTCGACGCGGGCGAGGTCATCACCTTGACCAACCCGGGCCTGTTCTTCTCCACCAGCGGCGACCAAATCCTCGCCTACCAAGGAGACGACAGCGCGCCCAACTTCTTGTACGCGCTGCACTCCAACGGGGGCACCTGGCAATCGGACGCGACCTCGTCGACCACCTCGGCGATCCCCACGGGGCTCGTGGACGGGGTGACCGCGGTGTCGATCCCGGAGATCGACAACGCCCGCTACAACGGCGGGACCTCTGGGGACGCCGGGAGTCTGCTGGCCTCCATTTCTGACGATAGCAACTGGGGCGGCAGCAACTCCACGCGGCAGACGATGCCGGCCGGGCCCTTTGACGTGCAGGGCGTGGCCGCCTGCGTCCAAAACGCGCCTGTGTTGTTGATCACCGAATACGTCGAGGGCAGCGGCAACAACAAGGCCCTCGAAATCACCAACATCGGAAGTGCTGCGGCGGATCTCGACGCGCTCGGGGTGACGGTGAGCGTGTACTTCAACGGCAACACCTCGGCGAACACGGTGGTGAACCTCTCCGGCGTGGTCGCGCCCGGGGAGCAGTTCGTGCTCGCAGACGACGGGGCCGCCAGCGCCGTACTGGCCGTGGCCGATCAGATCACCAACAGCAGCCTGTGGAACGGTGACGACGCCATCGTGTTGACCGTGGACGGCAACGTAGCGGACAGCCTCGGCCAAGTCGGCGACGATCCTGGGTCGTATTGGGGGAGCACCTCCACGGTGAAGACTCAAAACCAGACCCTGCGCCGCGATCCCAGCGTCACCGCGGGTGACACCGATCCGTCGGACGCGTTCGATCCCGCCGACGAGTGGATCGAGTTCGCCCAAAACGACTTCAGCGGCCTGGGCAACTAGCCCCGCTGGTCACGAAGGGACACGCGCGGCGCTCCTCGATTCACGAGGGGGGTCGCGCGCGCTTATGTAAGCCGCGCCAGCAGGGCGTCGGCGAGGCGCTCGGCGGCGCCGTTGTCGTGGCGGAAAAACAGGCTCGGCTCCACGAGCTCAAGCTCTGTGAGCAACAAGCCCCCGTCGTCGCCGCGTAAGAAATCGGCGCGGGCGTAGAGCAAGGGGGCGTCGAGCTTGAGCAGCGTGGCGGCGGCCTCGACCGTGCGCTGGGCCAGGGCGAGCTCGTCGCCGTCCCAGGTGTAGGGCTCGTCGGAGGCGCCGAAATCATCTTGCACCCGGTAGTCGCCGGCCACGGGGATCTTGCGCACGCCGTGGGACAGTCGCCCGTCGAAAAACAGGGCCGAGACCTCCCCGAAGGTCTCCACCTGCGGCAGGTAGGGTTGGAGCATCATGGCCTCATGGGCGAGGTGCCCCTCGATGTGGGCCTGGGCGGCGGCGAGCCCCTCTCCCGACACGTCGAAGCGCAGGGTGCCGGCGGCGCAGGCCCCAAACACCGGCTTGAAAAATCCGCGCGACCACCCGCGCGAATCCATGAGCGTGGCCACGTCCACAGATTGTCCCGGCTCCAGCCACTCGGTGGGGGCGATGGGTACGCCAGCCTCGGCGAGCTGTTTCAGGTACCGCTTGTCGAGGTTCCAGCGCAGCACCCGGCCGGGGTTGAACAGACGCGGCAGGTGCTGCACCCGATCGATCCACGCCAAAAACTCGGGACCGCGATCCCAGTAGTCCCAGGTGGTGCGCACCACGCAGGCGTCGTAGGCGGCCCAGTCTTGGTCGGCGTCGTCCCAGGCGGGCGTGCACACCTCCACGCCGCGCGCGGCGAGGGCGGCGCGAAATGGTTGGTCGTCCACCTCCCACTCGGGGAGGTTGCTGCAAGAGATCAAGGCGATGCGCACGGCGGGACGCTAACGCAGGTCCGCCGCGACGCGCCACCGTGGTCGCAGGACCGGTGTGCGAGGAGTGCGGCGAGATCGGTGACAAGCCTCGCCAAGGTGTGTCGGGGGTGCGCCTCGGTGTGCACCGAGCGCGCCGCCTCAATACCCGTAGAGGATGTCCTTCCACGGCTCGCCCGTCGGCGTGACCGACTCGAGGCAGGCGCCTAAGGTGGCGTACTGCGGGTGGGTCGCGGCGTCGAACAGGGGCAGGCATTGCTGGCCGGGCACGGGGCAGGCGCCGCCGGGATCGGCGAGGCTGCAGTAGGGGGTGCAGCACGGCTGGCTCGGATCGTCGGGGCAGCCCGCGGCGCTGAAGAAATCCCCGGGCGCGCACATGAGGCCTGGGCCGCACACGTCCGCGCCGCCGGCCTGGGCACCGCAGGGCGCCCCCGCCGGGGCCGCGCCGCCGTCCGGGTAGCACACCATGCGCGTGAGGGCGGCCCCCTCCACGCCCGGTCGGCACGACCACCCGTCCTGGCAGGCGTTGGCGGCGAAGGGGTCGCACTCGGGGAGGCAGAGGTTGAGGATCGCGTCGTTGAGCTGCATGCAGGCGTGCCCGGTCACCGGGCACGAGGCGTTGGCGCGGCTGCCCACGCACTGTTCCACGCAGACGCTGGTCTCGCCCGGTTCCAAGGCCCCAAGGCAGATGGAGTCCGCGTCGCAGGTGTCGGTGCCGAAGGGCTCTCCTTCGACTCCGCTGCATGGGCTGCCCGGCTCGGTGCTGCCGGCGGGCAGGCATTGCCACCCCTCGTAAATCCCGTCGCGGTACCAGGGGACCGCCGCACATTTCTCGCCCTGCTCGCAGTCCTCTTGCCAGAGATCGCAATTAAACCCATCGACCTCCGGCACGTCCATGCATCCCAGAAACGTGCCGCAGTCGTCGCCGGTGCCCTCGGCGTCGCTATCGCTGTCGCTGGCGTCGGAGGCGGTGTCCATGCCGGTGTCGCCGTCGCCGCCCGAGGTAGAGGCGTCGCCGCCCGAGGTGGCATCGTCAGAGGTGGCGTCGTCAGACGCGGCGGCCGTGTCGCCCGCATCGCCCGTTTCCGTGAGGCTGCTGCGCTTGTTGCAGCCGGGCGCGGCGAGCAGGGCAGCGGCGGCGAGCAGGGCGGGGATGGTGTGGATGCGGTTCATGATGGGGTGGTCGAGGTGTCGGCTTCAGTGCGGTGAGGTGCAGACGCGCTCACGGCACCAGGCAGGCGCCGATGTGGGCGTAGTACGGGTCGGTGGGGTCAAACAGCGCCACACACTGCTGCACTTGGTCGGCGCAGGTGAAGGTGGTGTCGGTGACGTCACACAGCTCGGTGCAGCAGTTGTTCTCCGTGCAGCCTGGCCCGTAGTTCTCGTCTTGGGTGCACATGAACCCGTTGGCGCAGCAGTTGAGGCAAGTGCACGCCTCGCCCTGTCCTCCCTGCGCTGCGGGGGGGAAGCAAAAGAAACTCACCGGGAGGTCCCCTTCGTACGTCGGAATGCAGGTCTGACCGCGGGGACATTCTCCGGCAAGCAGGGGGTCGCAGCCGACGGGACAGATATTGAGCACGCCCCCGGCGAGCTGCATGCACTGGGTGCCGGTCTGGGGACAACTGTTGTTGTCGGGGTCGCCCACGCAAAACTCCATGCAGGTGCCGATCCCGGTGGTGTCGTCGAAGTCGTAACACATGGAGCTGGCGTCGCAGGTGTCCTCACCATTCAACCCGCCTGCGATCGTCATGCACGGGGCTCCTGGGGGCTCTGTGCCCGCAGGTACGCAGATATTTGCGTCCCAGGTGCCGCCGCCCGGGGTCGTGGCAGCGAATGTGCACTTCTCACCCTCCGGACAGTCCTGGGCCCAGAAGTCGCAGGAATCGATCGTCCCGGGCGTATCGGGACAACCGAGCCAGGCGTCGCACGGTTCGCCGTCGTCGCCGGTGCTCTCGCCGCTGCCGTCGTCGCTCGTGCCCGAGGAGGTCGCGTTGCCCGTCTCAAACCATGCGTCGTCGGTGTTCGTGTCGGCGGCGTCGTCGTCGGTGGTCGCGTCACCTCCACCGGCGCCGTTCGAGCGCTTCGTACACGCGGGCGCGGCGAGCAGCGCCCACGTCGCGAGCAGCGTCGCCGGGAGGTGAATCCGACGACCCGGCGTGTTGCGAGGTGTGGTCCAGGGCATGGTGTGGGGCATGATGATTCTCCGGGGGGTGTGGACACGCGCGGCGGGAAGCCGGGCTCAGGTGGGGATCTGGCACGCCCCGACATTGGCGTAGTTGGGGTCGTTGGGGTCGAACAAGGCGATGCACTGCTGGCCTTGGCCGACGCAGGTGAAGGCCAGGTCGGTGACGTCGCAATACTCGGTGCAGCAAAGATCGTCGGCGCAGTCGGGGCCGTAGCTGGCCGCGGAGGTGCACGTGTGTCCGTCGGCGCAGCAGTTGGCGCACTCGCAGGACTCGCCCGAGATGCCCTCGGCGGCGGCGGGGAAGCAGATGAAGCTGCTGATGCTGTCGCCCTGGTAGGCGGGGCTGCAGGCCTCGCCGTCCGGGCAGGACCCTGGCAGCAGCGGATCGCAGCCGGGCACGCAGAGATTCAGCACGCCCCCGTTTAGTTGCGCACACTGGAGCCCGGTCTGCGGGCAGGCGGGGTCTTCAGGGGATCCCGTGCACATCTCCACGCAGGTGCCGATGCCGGTGTCTGCGTCCACGTTGATGCAAATAGAGGTGGCGTCGCAGGTGTCGGTCTGGCCCGAGCACACGGCTGGATCATCCACCTTCATGCACGGCGCCCCGGGCGGTTCACACCCGACGGACATGCATACGTTCGCGTCCCAGGACCCACCTCCCGGCGTGGACACGATGGCACCACACTTTTCGCCAGCGCCGCAGTCCTGCGCCCACCAGTCACACTGGTTGGTGAGGCAGGCGACGTCCATACACCCAAGGAAGGTGTCGCAATCCTCGCCGCCGGTGTCGCCGGCGTCACCGTCGTCGCCGTCGTTGGTGTCGCCATCGCTCCCCGTCAACGATCCGCAGGTGCCCGACTCATCGTCCCCGCCGGACGCGTCGTTGGTGTCGCTGCCCGTTGCCTCAGTGTCGGTGTCGGTGTCGCTGGATTCACCGTCACTCGCACCCTCGCTTCCGCCCGTGAGGCCAGAGCGCTTGGTGCAGCCCAGGGGCGCGAGGAGGGTCAGCGCGGCGAGCAAGGTCGTCATGTGGGTGAGGCGGGTCATGGTGGTGGGGCTCGCGGGACCGGTGGGGTTCAGTTTACGGCACCATGCAGGCGCCGACATTGGCGTAGTGCGGGTCCGTGGGCTCGAACAGCGCCAAGCACTCTTGGCCAGCGCCACCGCAGGTGAAGGCCAGGTCGGTGACGTCGCAGTACTCGGTACAGCAAGACTCGCCCGCGCAGCTTGGGCCGTAGTTGGCGGCGCTGGTGCACAGGTTCCCGGCGGCGCAGCAGTTGGCGCACTCGCAGGACTCGCCGAGGGCGCTCTGGGCGCCGAGGATATAGCAGATGAATCCCGTGATGTTGTCGCCCTCGTAGGCCGGGACGCACTCTTGACCCGCCCAGCACTCGCCGATGCCGGGGACCCCGTCGCTTGGCAGCGGGGAGCAGCCCGGGAGGCACAACGCCAGAGGACTTGAGCTCAGCTGGCTGCACTCGGTCTGGGAGATCGGACACTCGGCATTGTCGGGGGAGCCCACGCAAAACTCCACGCAGGTGCCGATCCCGGTGGTGCCGTCGAAGGGGTAACACATGGAGCTGGCGTCGCAGGTGTCCTCACCATTCAACCCGCCTGCGATC
>JAAZYN010000027.1 GCA_014239625.1 Myxococcales bacterium
GTCCTCACTGCGATTAGCATGAGTCCATAACCAAAGAGGTGATTCGATGAGGACGCTCGCAAAACAATTCCTTGACCAGGAGCTGTCGCGCCGGGATTTCGCCAGGGGCGTGGCGGCGCTGGGTTTCCTGCCCATTTCAAATGGCGGTCGGTCTACGGCCAAGAGGAGACCACGCGCTACGTCGTGCTCAACGCCGACGAGGGCGAACCCGCCACTTTCAAGGACCGAGAGGTCATGCTTCGGCGGCCTGACCGGGTCATCGAGGGGCTCGCTATCGCCGCGGAGCTCATCGGCGCGACGGACATCTACCTGTATCTGCGGGGGGAGTTCGAGATCCCGTGGAAGGCGATGGAAGACGCCATCCAAGGCTTCGGCGAGGGGCTCGCGCACCTCGACTTCCATCTGCACGCCGGCCACGGGGCCTACATCTGCGGCGAGGAGACCGCCTTACTGGAGGCGCTCGAGGGGCGCCGCGGCATGCCACGGCTCAAGCCACCTTACCCCACCGAGGCCGGCCTCTGGCAGAAGCCCACGCTGGTCCACAACGTCGAGACCGTCGCGTGTGTGCCCGCGATCCTGCAGCGCGGTGGTGACTGGTTCAAGGGGCTCGGTCGGACCGAGCCCGGCAGCAAGCTCTACTGCATCAGCGGCCACGTCCAGCAGCCGGGTACCTATGAGCTGCCGCTGGGGGTGACCCTCGATGAGCTCGTCGAGGTTGCCGGTGGCTACGTCGGCGCGCTCAAAGCCTTCAGCCCGGGCGGCGCCAGCTCGGGCTTTCTGCCCGCCGCGGACCGCGGTGTCCCGTTAGATTTCAAGGGGCTGGCCGAACGCGGTAGCATGCTGGGCTCCAGCGGAGTGGTGGTGCTCAACACCAGCGTCGACATGGCGTGGGCAGCGCGCGAGCAGATGCGGTTCTTCGAAGACGAGAGCTGCGGGCAGTGTGCACCGTGCCGCATCGGGACCCGCTACCTGCGAGAGGCCCTCGATGCTCACCTGAACGACCGCCGCGCTGGCGCCCTCACGCACGCAACGGAGGCGGCTTGGGAGATGGTCGAGGGCTCCATTTGTGGCCTCGGCCAAGCTGCGCCGTTGCCGTTGACGAGCGCGCTCGAATACTTCTCCGAGGAGTTTTGGCGATGACCATCATGCCGACAAAGGTGTTCGAATCCGACACCGTCCAGACCATGACCCTGGACGGCGTGCCGGTGACCTTCGCCCAGGGTGAGACCATCTTGGAGGTGGCCGAGCGGCACGGTAAAGAGATCCCGACCCTGTGTCACGACTCCCGTCTAGACCCGATGGGCGCGTGCCGGACGTGTCTGGTCGAGATCTCCGGTTGGCGCCGCCTGAGCCCGTCGTGCGCCACAAAGGCCGAGGCGGGGATGGAGGTCGAGACGGAAAGCGACCGCATCGACCGTCACCGCAAGGGCCTGCTGGCGCTGTACGCCGCTGACCACCCAGCCGAGGTGGCGGTCACCAACGGGCGCCCCAACGAGCTGGTGGCGATGATCGCGCGCTACGCTGCGCCAACCGATTGGGGGCACCTGGAGTCACAGCGGGACGATCGCCCCGGTGACGTGAACCCCTACGTTGGGTTCGACGCCGAGGCCTGCATCGCGTGCGCGCGGTGCGTCCGGTACTGCGATGAGGTGGAGGCCGTGAGCGCCATCAGCCTGGCCAACCGGGGCAGCTACACGACCATCGCGACGGTCGACAGCCTGGGCCTGTTGGACACCACGTGCGAGATGTGCGGCGGCTGCATCGACGTGTGTCCGACCGGGGCGATGCACGAGAAGATGCCTCTGGCGGCGCTGGCGAAGCCCGAGCCGGACCTGGAGAAGGTCCGAACGACCTGCAATTACTGTGGTGTCGGTTGCCAGATGGACCTCAACGTCGACCGCGACCTCAACGACGGCCGGGGGAAGGTCGTCAAGGTCACCAGCCCGCCGCCTGGCACCACGACCAACGACGGGAACCTCTGCGTAAAAGGGCGCTTCGCCTACGAGTTTCTGGACTCCCACGAGCGGATCATGACGCCGCTCGTCCGCTCCGCCGACGGTCAGCTGGTCGATGCCAGCTGGGAGGAGGCCCTCCGGCGCGCCGCCGACGGACTCCGCGGCGTCGCGGAGCGGCACGGACCCGATGCCTTGGGCTTCATCAGCTCGAGCCGCTGCACGGTGGAGGAGAACTACCTGGTGCAGAAGATGGCGCGGGCGGTGTTCAGGACCAACAACGTCCATCAGTGTGCTGCGACGTGACACGCTCCCACCGTGGCCGGTCTGGTCGCAACATTCGGAGCAGGGGCGATGACGAACTCGATCGGCGAGATTCGACACGCTGATTGCCTGTTCGTCATCGGGTCCAACACGTCCGAGGCTCACCCCATCATCGCCATGGAGATGAAGCGGGCGGTCAAGCGCGGGGCGACCCTCATCGTGGCAGATCCGCGTTCGGTGTGGATGACGACCATCGCCGACCGCCACCTCAAGCTCAACCCCGGCACCGACGTGTGGCTCCTCAACGCGATGGCCAACGTCATCGTGACCGAGGAGCTGTATGACGCGACGTTCGTCGCTGAGCACACCGAAGGCTTTGAAGCCGTCGCCGCGGCGGTGCAGAGCTACACCCCGGAGGAGGCCGAGGAGGTGTGCGGGGTCCCCGCCGAAGATATCCGCTGGGCGGCGCGCACCTACGCGACGACGCGCTACGCGGGGATCTACTACACGCTTGGGATCACGGAGCACTCCCACGGCACCGACAACGTGTATGGCCTGGCCAACCTGGTGCTGATGACCGGGCATCTGGGTCGTCGCTCGTCGGGGATGAACCCGCTGCGCGGGCAGAACAATGTCCAGGGCGCCAACGACGCGGGCGCGAGCCCGGTGTTCTATCCCGGATACCAGCGGGTGGCCGACCCGGAGGCGCGCGCCAAGTACGAGAAGGCCTGGGGCTGCGAGCTCAGCCCCGACGAAGGCATGAACCTGAACGTGATGATGAAACAGGCCGGCAAGTCATTGAAGGGCATGTTCATCATGGGCGAGGACATCGTGTTGAGCGAACCCAACGTCACGATGCTCGAGGAAGGGCTCAACGCGATGGAGTTCCTGGTCATTCAGGAGATCTTCCTGAACGAGACCGCGCGCTTCGCCGACGTCATATTTCCCGCCGCGGCGTTCGCCGAAAAAGACGGCACCTTCACCAACTCGGAGCGCCGCGTGCAGCTTGTCCGAAAGGCGGTGGAGCCCCCCGGCCAGGCACGGGCCGATTGGGAGATCCTGGTCGACCTGGCCAACGCCTGCGGTGCCGACTGGCGCTTCGACAGCGCCGCTGAGGTGTATGACGAGTTCGTGCGTGACGCGCCCAAGTTCTCGGGCATCAGTCACCAACGGCTGGATCGGGACGGCGGTCTGCAGTGGCCATGCCCGACCGAGGACCACCCGGGGACGATGTTCTTGCACGAGGGCCGGGTGCTGCGCGGCAGAGGCCGACTGACCCCGATCGCCTACCGGCCGTCGCTGGAGCTGGCCGACGAGACCTACCCGTTGGTGCTGTCCACGGGCCGAACCCTCTATCATTACAATGCGGCGACGCAGACGCGGCGCGAGCCAGGCTTGGCGGTCAAGCAGCCAGAGGCCTGGATCGAGATCCATCCGCGTGACGCCAGGCGGCGCGGCATCAGCGCTGGGGACTGGGTGGCGGTGAGCACGCGTCGGGGGCGGGTCGAGGTGCGCGCGATGCTGTCGCGTCAGGTCCGCAAGGGCTGCATCTGGATGCCCTTCCACTTCGCCGAGGCGCGCGCCAATCTGCTGACCAACGACGCCGGAGATCCTGTCACCCAGACCGCGGAGTTCAAGGTCTGCGCGGCTCAGGTCGAGAAGCTGCGAGCACATGATGGAGCTGAGCTGTTCCCGGGCTCGTTCTATCGCGAGGATGGCCCCAGCACCGCATAGCCCTAAGTTGCGGTCCGCTCCGCTCACCCCGGACGACATCGGGGGGCCTCACGCGCGCGGTCAGGGAGCCGCCCAGTACCAGACCGCGCGGTCGCGCTCCACGCCGTCCGTGGACCACGCGCCGAACACGTAGACCCCGTCGTCAGCCGCCGCCAATGAGGTCGCCTCGTATGGGCAGGGACCTGCGCTGGGGCAGGTGTATGTGAACAGGATCGACCGCTTCCAGTCGGGGCCGGTGACCATCTCCCCACCCCCGGCCTCGGTGCTGATGAGCGAGACCTCGCTGTTCTCCTGGCCGCCCCCGACGTCGACGGTGGTCACCGCCAACAGCACGGTGAGATGGTCAGCAAACCGGGTGACCGCCTTGAAGTCGGTGTTGGCCTGGTCCGGCCCCAGTTGGGGGATGGTGAGGTCGTTCCACGGACCCTCGCTGGTATAGTAGATGCTGAGGAGGCCTGCCGTCCCCGCCACCAGGACCCCCGCCTCGTTGGTGCTGTCGGCGTCCATCAGGCGCTGACCTGGCGCGAGAGCTATCTTCACCGCCGGGTTGCCCCACCAACGCATGCTGGGCTCTCCCTGCCAGCTCCAGTGGTTGAAGCTGGTCGGCGTGCCCGACGAGTCGGCGTCATTACACCACATCGTTCTGGTGAGCCCTGGCTCGTGCACCCTCAGCGTCTGACCGACGCACTCGCGCAAGTCCGTGTTGGGCGGTGGTGGGTCGATAGTGTTGGGCGCGACGCACTCCCAGGGACACGTCGGGCACAAGGCCGACCACGTACACCTGAGCGCGACCGGCGACGAGGTGCTCGGTTGCCAGCCGAACAGGTTGACGACCAACAGCACGAGCTCGAAGTGCGTGCCGACGGTGTGCCAGATGGCATCGGGCGCTACCGAGGAGAACACGTCGGCCAGGCCGCCGGTGTTCGTCCAGCCCGACGACGGGGCGTAGAACCAGAGCGTGTCGAGGCTCGTGTAGAAGTGGCCGGCGAACCCGGGACGGGCCACCGCCAGGCCCAGCGCGCTGTCAGTGCTTGGGGTCGCCGACGTGCCGGCGAAGTACTCTCCACGGTGGGTGCAGAGCGCCGTTGGGCAGTCTTTGTAGAGCGCGTGAACACCACCATCGGGCGCTTCAGTGGCGTGGGTGTAGCCATCGTTGGGGTCGCCCGTATTCGTATCTGTGGTCTTGGTCGTGAAGCCACTGCAGGAGCCCGAGCGGCACCAGTCGCCGACCGTCCCGCTGTCCTCGTCGTCGCAGGGGGCGAAGTCGAGGTCGCTCGCGGGGTTACAGCTCAACCCATCGCAGCGGCTGCACTCTTCACACTCCGCGCCCGGGGGCCTGACGGTCCAATCGCTCTTGGACGTGGATGGGTCGCAGACCTGGCAGGGTTGGTTCGGGTTGAGCTGGCCACCGCCGTAGCAGGTGTCGTCGATGAGGCAGACGTATACGTCGGGGTGGAGTTGGTGGGTGCACACCGTGGCGTGGCAGAAATCGAGCGTGCAGGCGAGGCCATCAGAGGTGCACGGGGTGCCATGTGGGACGGCCGAGAGACCCTTGTACGTGGCGCTCGGGGAGCAATGCTGGCACTCGTTGTCCGGGTTGACCCACCCCTCGGGGTAGCACTCGCCGAAGGCCTGGCACCAGCCATCCAGGGTAAAGTTGGCGCAGAAGCCGTTGCCGTAGCAGATGTTGGTGGTGCACTCGATGCCGTCGTCGCAGCTATACGGCGTGGCGACGCAAGCACCATCGTCGCAGGTGTCCTGCCAGGTGCAGTCCTCTCCGTCATCGCAATCGCCCGTTCGATTGGACCACGCGCTGGTCGACACCGATGGCTGGCATGTCTGGCACTGGTTGTCAGGGTTCTCCTCGCCCTCCGGGTGGCAGACCCCGTCGATGAGGCAGAAACCATCCTCCAGGGTGTTGGCGCAACCGGTCGAGGGGTCACACACGTCGACCGTGCATGCGGCGCCGTCGTCGCAGGCGTCGACGATCTCGGTCCACTCACCGGTGGAGAGGCTGGGCTGACAGGACCAGCACTCCGCTTCGGCCTTGGTCTCATCGGCGTCGCGACACGTGCCATCGATGATGCAGGCGTCGTCCACCAAGGTGTTGGAGCAGCCGACGTCGGGGTCACAGACGTCGGTCGTGCATGGCTGCGAGTCCTCACATGCGGCCGCGACCTCCGTCCAGTCGCTCTCGGACACCGCCGGCTGACACGTCATGCAGTCGGCCCCCGGCTTGACCGTATCTGCTGCGATGCAGGCCTCGCCGATGAAGCAGGCGTCGAGCAGGGTGTTTAGACAACCCGTGGCCACATCGCAGGCATCGACGGTGCAGGGGACGTCGTCGTCACAGGCGTCTACGATGGGGCTCCACTGGTGGCTGGAGATGGCTGGCTGGCACGAGGCACACGGCGCATCTGCCTTGGTATCGCCGCTGCTGATGCAGACGCCGTCGATGAGGCATGCGTTCCAATCAACGGTGACGGTGCAGGCGTGGTCGGCACCACAGGTGTCGGTCGTGCACGGGATGCCGTCATCGCACTCCTCGTCACCAGTGCACTCGCCGATGGGGACGTCGGGAGCCGCGTCGACCGTCGTCTCGGAAGCGCTGTCAGCGGTCGGCTCCGGCCCGCCATCGCCCGGAGAGGTGTCGGGGGAGACGTCCACGGCGGGCGCGTCGGCGCCGTGGTCGGGCGAGGCGGCGGAGGTGTCCTCGGCGTGCGCGTCGGCGCCGTGGTCGGCGGAGGCGTCCACGGCGTGCGCGTCGGCGCCGTTGTCGATCGAGGTGTCCACCGCTGGCGTGGCAGCCCCGTCAGCCGAGGTGGCGGCGGTGTCGGGCGAGCACGCTCCCACAAGCAGCGCGAGGATCGAGACGAGCTGCGCCAGCGGAGCTCCTCGGTCGGTCAGGAGAGGTCTGGAAGTGCTGCTCGACATGGTTTCTCCTGCGCGCGCCTGTTGTGACTGTGACTGTGACTGTGGCTGTGGTCGTCTATGCAGAGAGCATGCCACCGCGACGATGCCCTTCGTTTCGAGATCTTACCGGTTCCCTTCGTAGGGTGGGGAGGCGGCAGCTGGGGACTCGGGACCCCAAATGGGGGTCAACCTAGGTACAGTCGTCGCCGCCCGCATGGAAGGAGGGCTTCCGAGATGTTCGGAGAGCTTCCGGGACGCGCTGTGGAGACTGTTGTACCCACCCGCCAGCGTTCGTTCCAGCTCGCAACTCGCGTCAGGTT
The DNA here is from genome assembly GCA_014239625.1 of Myxococcales bacterium. Classification (GTDB taxonomy): domain Bacteria; phylum Myxococcota_A; class UBA9042; order PHBI01; family JAAZYN01; genus JAAZYN01. Next base: position 7,184 of record JAAZYN010000027.1, read on the forward strand.
AGGTTTTCGGGAGACGGGGTTTTTCGCCATTATTTATGGAGCTCCGCGCGAAACCAAGCAGCCGCAGCGCCTCGCGTGCTTGCCTGTCTACGGCAGCTGGTATGGGCCAACGCTGTGCTTGCTGCTTGAACGCAGGGGGCCATCATCGCGCAGGAATCCGTCGGGACCGACCGATCCCAGGCTCTGCTGCGGTTGCACCGAGGGGTTGCCAAAGTTGGCGCCCAACCCGTTCGGGTCCAGTGAAAAGTCGGCCACGACCGCCTGCGGGAACGACAAGTTCGGGTTATTGGCGAAAAAACCGTCCTCAAAAAAGGTCGAGTGGTTGCCGCAGCTGCTGGCCGTGCTCACTGCGATGTGCGAGGTGCCGCTCGGGGACATCGACAGCGGAGTGGCGCCGCCCCAGGCCCAGACCACGTTGTTGAACTCGGTCGCCTCGTTCGGGACGCTGATCAAGCCGATGAAGATGTTGTTGTAGAGCTCGAGGCCGGAGCCATCGAGCCCAGGGCCGTAACTGTGCACGGTGAGTGGGGAGTAGTACCGGTAGCGTTGGTTACCGATCATCCCATCGGGGCAGGTCCCGCTGCGCACCCGCGAGTAGAACAGGTTGTTGCGGATCACGACGTTGTGGCCGAGGTTGTAGATCCGGACCGCGTTCGAGTTGGTGGTATCGTACAGCGCGTTGTTTTCGATCAAGAGGTCGCTATAGGCGTCTTCGCCTCCGGCCGCATCCGGCGAGTAACACATCATGCCGGACGAGCTTCCCGCCCCGTGCATCAGGTTGCCGCGGATCGTGAGGCCGCCACTGCGAATGGAGATGATGCTGGCGTGCGGGCTCTCCACGGCGTCGGGGTTGGTCGGGTAGCCGGTGTAGGCATCTCCGGCCAGATGATTGTGCTCGATCACACCGTCCTCGTTGCCCCCGGAGTATGCGATCAGGGTTCCCGCTTTAGTCCGAACGTAATTGCGCCGGATCGTCGGCCGCGTCGTCTTGGCGATGACGATGCCGCGAAACACGTCGTAAATTGCGCAACGCTCGATCAGGATGTCCCAGCAATAGTGAAGGTAAACGGCGTCCACCCCCTGACCGCCGGTGGCCCACTGGTCGCCGTGAATGTCACAGTCGACGAGCTCGACGTGACGTGCGTTGTACATGTTGACTTGGCGCAGACCGTTGGAGTTGATCTCAAACCCCTCCACCCGAAGAAACGTGTCGGTCGGGTTTTCGTAGTCGAACCACAACCCGGGAAGCGAAGGTCGAGGGCCCGGCATGGCCTTGAACGTAAGGTACTCGCTTCGCCCCGAAGCGGTCGTCTCGCCAAGCGAGTATGCGCCCGCGTACACGCCCACCACAGCGCCGGAGGTCGCGGCAGCCTTGGCGTGCGCCAAGGTTCGCCAGGGAGCCCCCTGAAGGCCGCTGTTGCTGTCGCTGCCCGAGGAGGCGTCGACGTAGAAGTTCACATCGACCTCACCGCCGGTGGTGCTCACCAGCAGCGACACATCGCGCGTGGTCGATCCGAAGCCGTCGGTCGTGTTGGTGAACGTCACCGTGCTCGAGTAGAGACCGGGCGCGAGCGCTGCGGCCTCGGCCTCGCCGATGGTGACGTCGACGAGGCGGGTGGTGCCCGGGGCCAACGTGCCGCCGGTGTTGGACAGGTCGACCCAGCTTTCGTCGGCGGACGCCGTCCAGTCAATGGAGAGCGACCCGCTGTTGCCGACCGTGAAGGCGTTACTCGTGCCGCTGAACGGGCCGCCTTCGGGGCCGTTGGCGTACACGCTGCCAGCCGTAAGGGTGAGCGCGCCGGCGTCGGGCAGGCCAGCACCTGCAGCCAGGTTCTGGCTGACCTCGGCCTGCGACAAGGCCCTGTCGTAAAACGCGACCAGGTAGAGTGCACCCAGCCAGCTCCGGTCGGTGTCCGCTTCGTTGGCCAGCGTCAGGAGGTAGCTGCTGTCCCAATTGGACAGATCGCCGCCGAAGCTCCCCGTCACGGCCGCCGAGCCGTTGATGTAGGTCGTGCTGGCTCCGGCCGCATCGCGCGTAAACACCACGTGCGTCGGGCCGGTGCCGAAGCTCCCGGGGCCGGTGGCGATGGCGGGGGTGCCGTCGTTGGTGGTGGTGGTGGTGCGGCAGCGCACGGCGATCTGGTCGGAGGCCGAACTGTATTGCCCCTGTCCCATCATGATGTTGCGGTCGTGGGCCGAATTGGCGCCTGCAATGGAGACGATACGTGCGGGGCCGTTCTGATCGAGGTCGGTCGACTCGAGCCAGACTTCGACGGTCAACGCATTGGACGCGGTCGCCGCATCGATGAGCTTGGTGGCTGCGCTGAGCGACTGAATGCGGGTGCCGACGTTCACCGCCAGCCCGCCAGCCACCCGTGACGTATGGGCCGGACTCTCAATCGCCAGATCCATCGGCGCGCCGTAGCCCGACGTGTCGTGCACCAGCGCGCCGTCGCCGTCTTCGAATTCATAGAGCGCGATCAGGCCGTCGGTCACGCGGTCGTCTTCGGGGGGCGGTTCAGCGGGAGTGACCTCCAGGTGCCAGTCCACGGCGATGGAGCTGTCGGGGTTGCTCGCGTCCACGTAGTTGGCCGTAGCATGGTAGCTGCCGGCCGCGAGCGTGTCGGCCACGGCGTTGTCGAGGGCGATGGTCACGCCGACGCGCTCGCCCGGCAGCAGCGTGCCGCTGTCTTGCGAAAACGTCAGCCAGTCGGCATCGGAGGTGCCGGTCCAGTGGATGGTCTCGACGCCGTCTTTGTTGCTCAGCTGGAAAACGCGGTCGGCGCTTGGGAACGGTCCGCCCTCGGGGCCCGTGACCGAAATCTGTGTGATGCCGATCGCCCATGCGCGCGAGCTCGTGAAATTCAGCTCACCGTCGTAGGACGTGGCGCCCGTCGACGAACCGTCACCGTCACCGCCGCAGCCCGCTATCAGGGCCACGAAGGCGGCCTTCAGGATGTGCATGGGGCGACGTGCGCTGCGAATGGTTGCCTCCTCTCCGGTTAGCAAACTATGCACGTTCCGGCCGGAGGAGAAGAGCTACTTGTTTCTTGCTGTCGACCCTACGTGGCACGCCTGCTTGTGTTCGCGGTGGTCCAGCCAATGCACTCAAGCGGGTGCGAGCCGTCGTAGGATCGCCGCAGACGGGCCAGTCAGGGCAGACAGAGTCTCAGGCAAGGCGGCTCCAGCGTGGCCACCGCCGCGCGCTGCCGGCGGCTGAACGACCATCGCCCTCACCGTGTGCGATGAGAAAAGCCCCCGATTTCTCGGGGGCTTTGTCTGGAGCGGGAAACGAGGCTCGAACTCGCGACCCTCAGCTTGGGAAGCTGATGCTCTACCAACTGAGCTATTCCCGCACTCGACGGAGATCTGTTTAGTCAGCTCGTCACGAGCTGTCAACGCATCGCTGGCGTGGTCGCCTCGGCTGCGACGACCAGGGTATGGACAGCAGGCGCCATAGGCCAGCTCCGGCGATACTCACCCAGCCGCGAGCGGTCGTTGAGTACAGCGACGATTGTGATTCGCGGTGTCATTCCGCCGGTCAATTTGGTTGAACGTGACCTTCTGGGCGATTTCGCCCTGGTGGCGTCGCTCGACCTCGACGTAACGCTGCTGCGACCTCGGCCTCGCGCCTTGCCAGCAACGAAATCGCCCGGCGAATCTCGGGTTCAACCAAACTGACCCATCAGACCACAGATCGACGGCCTCCAGCGGGCCGCGTGGCCTCAGGACCCGGCGTCCAGGGCCGCGGCGACGAAACGCTCGGCGATGTTGTGGGCGTCACTGAAGTGGGCCGCCTGGCGCGCCGCAGCACCCATGGTGCGGATAGACGCGGGGTCTTCGACGAAGCGAACCATCGCCCGGTAGATGCTGTCGACGTCGGTGCCCACCAAGAACCCGTTGTGGCCGTCCCGCACCAGATGTCGGGCGGCGCTCACATGGCGCGTGGCGATGACCGGCATGCCCGCCGCCATCGCCTCCGGGACCACCAGGCACCAGCCGGCGTGCAGATACGGTGCCAGCAGGACGTCGCTGTTACGGAACGGGCGCAGCCGCTCGTCCCAGCTGCTGTATTGGCGGTCGAACTCGACCGCCCGCGAGAACATCGGTGACCGATTCATCAACGCGAAGATGTGCCGCTCATCGACTCCATTTGCCGCCACCACGAAGCGAAAGCGCCCAGCGTGGGTTCGCGCGAGACGCTCGAACGCCCCGACGATCCTCGGGATGTTGTTGCGGCGCACGAGCTGCCCGGAAAACAAAAAGCGCGGGATCTCACGGGGCTGGGCGCTGCGCTCGATGGCATAGTTTGGCGCCAGGTCCTGACCGTATGGCACCACGGGGATCTTCGCGTGAGGCGCGACGCGCCGATAGTAGGCCTGGGCGCGATCGCCGATGGCCATGATGAGCGGTACGGCCCGTAGCTGTAACCGCGCGACGGCCTCGATAGCCAGTCGAACCGCCAGCGGTCGAGCCGTGTCGGGGTGTTCGAGCCAGCACGCCATCGGGACACCCGGGAACGCAGAGGCCAACTGATTGGTCACGCGGAACGTCGGCGAGCGCAGGATGCCGGTGCGGATGATTACCTCCGGATCGATCGCCTGCAGGCGCCGTCGCACCCAGGGGCGCAGCTCGTCGAGCGATGACCACGGGGGAGACTTGTGAATCCACGACTCGTCGCTCAGCTCGGCGAGCCAATGCTTACCCCGGTTGGCGCTCTTCTCCACGGTAAAAAAGCAATGGTATTCAATGCCTGGGATCTGGTTGATGGCTCTGGCGAGCTCCACCTGGAAGGGTGAATACATGGTCGACACCAGGGCCATGCGCCGCGTCACCATCCGCAGGTCCTTGGCTGGTCAGGGCTGACGTTCACGGCCGCCGTTCCGACGGGGTCACCTGAGGCCCGGTCATCGGCGGCCAGCTCACACCGTCCGAGATGCCAGAGCCTGGAGCTCCCGGCTGAATGGAGCGGGGCATCGAGGGCCCACATGATTCGAGGCCCTCCGGCTTTACCCCGCGGATCCGCAGCGTTGATGGGCGCGCACTCCCCGCGGCGAGCTCGGCGTCGGTGTCGATGTCGTGCGACGTCGCCCGCCTCGGGTCCCCGCAGCGCTCCTCATCGCTACGCCTCCGTAGTCTCGCTGGAAGTGCCATCAATGATCCCGGCTAGCGGTCCAGGTGAGCGGCGTACCATCGGACGGTCTGCGCCAGGCCGTGGTCGAGGGACGTGGTCGGCTTCCATCCCCACATCCGCTCGGCCTTGCCGATGTCCAAAAATTGCGCCGGGATCTCGTACTTGGCCTGGTTGAGAACCGCGAGCGACGCGCTCGGGTTGTCGACCTGTTCGAAGATCTTCGAGCACACCGTCAGCACGTCGGTCGGCACGCCGGTGCCGAAGTTGAACGCCTCGCCGCGAACCGCAGCGTCGGCGGTCAACGTCTCGGCGAGCAACAGGTAACCATCCACGGCGTCGGACACGTAGAGGTAGTCCCGCCGCATCTTGCCGTCGCTGCGGATCTCGAAGGTCCGCCCGTCCAACGCGCAGCGGATGGCGTCCGGTATCAGGCGCGAGTAGTTCAGATCCGCTGGCCCGTAGGTGTTGGCGTTGCGCGTGATGGCTACGGGCAGCTCATAGGTCGTATGGTAGCACTGCGTCAGGACGTCGGTGCACACCTTACTCGCGTCGTAAGGAAAGCGGCCATTGAGTCGATGCGTCTCGCGGTAGGGTAGCTCCTCGTGGATGCCGTACGCCTTGTCCGAGCTCGCCACCACGAGGGCCTTGATGCGGCCTGAACGCAGCGCCCCATCGAGGACGCTCCAGGTCCCCTGGATGTTCGACTTGAAGGTCGACAGAGGGCCCCGGTTGGCGGTCCCGACGATCGCTTGAGCAGCCAGGTGAAAGCCGACCGTCACTTCGAACTCATTGAACAGGCGCGCCATGAACGCTTCGTCCGCGATGTCGCCGAAAGCCACGCTGACCTGATCGTAGATCCCCAGCGCCTTCAACGAGTTGACCGCGCGCCGATCGCGCTCCACCGTCACCACATGCGCCCCGCGACGGACCAGCTCCGCCGCCAGGTTGCCGCCGACGAAGCCCGTAGCTCCGGTAACGAGAACGTTCTCGTATGCCCAGTCGATGTTCACCATGAATGAGGCCTCCTAACGGTGGTGGTGCTTACTCAGGCCGCGCTCACGCGCGACACGCTGGCCAGCGTGTCGAGAGCGCCAGACTCGAGCATGGCGTTGAGCTCGAGGTAGTCTTTGTAGGTGTTCATCGCCTTCCACAGCCCGTGGTGACGACGGGCGTTGATACGCCCCTGGGCGACGAGCGCCTCGAAGACTTCGACCTCGAGCTCACCGAGATGCAGGTAGTCGCCGATGGACCGATCGACGCTCATGAACCCGCCGTTGATCCACTCGACCATCCGGCTCTTCTCGCGAAACCCGACGATGTCGCCGTCCTCGGCGAGGTCGAGGACGCCAAAGGGCGACACTGGCTGGATCGCAGACAACGTGACGATGCTCTGAGTGGCGCGGGCGTGACCGTCCACGGCGTCGAGATCGACATCAGCGAGGTCGTCACCGTAGCCAAGCCAGAACCGATCACTGGCGACGTAGTCCAGGGCCGCCCGGATACGGTCGGACTTACTGGCCGCGGCGCCCGCGTCCGAGCAGATCACCTCCCAGCCAGGCATCGCCCCGTCGCCATCAAAATAGTCGGCGATTTGCTGGCCCTCGTAGCCCACGCCAAGGATGAACCGGCGGTGACCGAAAGCCGCGTAGTGATTCATGATGTGCCACAAAATCGGCCGATCACCGATGGACACCAGGCCTTTGGGAATATCGTGGGTCAGCTTTTTGAGCCGCGTGCCTTTTCCGCCAGCCAGGATCACCACATCCATCGAGCGCACCTCCCGTGCCGCCCCACCGCAAAGGTCGGACCCTGACTCAGTTGTCTCTAGCAAGGTAACTTGATCACCGCCTCTGTTATCGGACACGCGATGGTGTTTAGCTCGCCGCCAGGCGCTCGTAAAGTCTCACGATGGCCAGCGCCACCAAACAACGACACTTCGAGCGAGGCTGAGGCGGTGTGGTGCTGGCAGGCGTGGCACCGCCAAGCGGTGACCTCGCATGACGCGCACGTCGAGCTCATCGCTGCGAGTACACGCCCGTCAGCGCTGCCCCCCGCGAGCGAGGCCGCGGTCGCCATCGGCTCAGTCGGGGCCGCTCTGGCTCGCGTCGTTCGGTAACACA
>JAAZYN010000280.1 GCA_014239625.1 Myxococcales bacterium
CCTTGAGGTACTTGCTGGGGGCCAGGAAGACGTACTCGTGGCGCCACTGGGAGATAGGCGGCGCGAGGATCATCGCCGGGTCGCCGATGCCCTGACAGCTTCCGGGGAAGATCGGCGGCAACGCGCCGAGGCACACGCCGCCCTCGCCGCAGTCCGCGTCGGTGGTGCACACCGTGTTGGCCAGGGTCTCTTGGGAGCTGGCCAGGGTCTGGGTGACCAAGACCGGCTTGTTGGCGGTGATCACGAAGTCCTGGTCGGTGCTGAACTCGTACCACTGGCCCCGGTTCAGCGTCTGCATCGGCTGAACGTTGGCGGGCGCGAAGACGACCTGCGTGTTGTCCTCAGCGGCGATGATCCTCCAGTAGTCGTCCTCGATCCCTCTGGGGAAGCTCTTGCCGGCGAGATACTCGAGGCCCCAGGTCTCGACCGGAAAGAGCTGCTGCTCGAGGTGATCGGCGCAACATTGGTCGCTCGTGATCGCCGCGTCGTGACCGGAATAGACCCCGATCGGCTTGTCGGCGCTGATGATCGTACCGGTCATGTCGGCGTTGGTGACGTTCGATTTGAGGTTCAGCACCTGGTACGGGCTGATGGTGATTTGGTAGGTCTGGCCCGCGCTCATGGCCTGGACGCCGTTGCCGGGGAGGAGGTTGACGCTGGGCGTGATGCTCACCGTCGTGTCTTCGGTCGTGGCTACGACCGTGGCGAAGCCGCGCCACTCATCTCCGTCGCCGCTGGTGAACTGAATGCGCGACGTGACGATGTACTCCATGCCGAAGGTGTTGGACGGGAGCAGCAACGAAGCGTCGTTGGAGTACACCGCGATGTTCTCCAGCGGGTTGAACTGCGCGGCGATGATGGGCCCGGTCGAGCGGATTCGATACGCGTTGTAGAAGATCCCCGCGGCGTTGCTGACGTTGGTGGGCAGATTGATGACTTCCAGCCCGTTGCCCGCCACCGTGCGGCTCTGTATCTCTACCTCTGCTCCGCCGGCGGAGGTCTGCTGCAGGATTCGCACCGTCACCGGGTTGTCTTGAGTGTTGGCTACGACCACCGAATATTGGTAGTTCGTCGCTGAGACCGCGCTGTTGATGTTGTCCAGGTTCACCGCCCAGTAGTCGCATCCGGCGTTGGAGTCCTTGACCTCCAGCTCGCACGGGTCGAGGCACTGCCCCAGCTGGCACGTGCTGCCGCTGGCGGCGCAGTCCTGATCGAAGACGAACTGCCCCTGCTCGTTACACACCTCGCGGACGTCGCCGACGCACTGGGGTTGGCCCGGAGCGCACGACTGGCAGTTGCCCTCGATACAGATGGCGTTCTGCGTCTGGCAGTCCTCGAGCTCCATGCTGGTCTGCCCGTCGGCCGAGCACTCCACGACCTTGAAGCCCTGACACACGACCGCGCTGGGTTCACACAGCGTGCACTGACCCGCCGCGCAAAAGCCCGAGGCGCACGGCGCGGCGATCCAGCCGGTGCCGGTGCCGTTGCAGATGAACTGGGTGGTCCCTTCGCAGCGCGTCTCGTCGGCGGTGCAGTCATTGGACAGGCAGAAGCCGCTCTCGCAGGTGCCTTCGGCGCAGTCGTTGTTGGACAGGCACTGCTTGCAGAAGCCGTCATCGCCACAGAAGGGGAGCGCCGGGGGGCACCCCTGGTCGTTGGCGCAGGGGATGTTGGTGGGCAGCACGTCGGGCGTGGCGGTCGTGTCCAGCGACGCGTCGCTCGGGGCGCCATCAGCGGAGGCGTCCGCTCCCCAGGCGACGTCCGTCCCTGGCCAGGCGAAGGGAGCGTCACCACCACCCGGCGAACAGGCGGAAGCGGCGAACAGGAGGGCTAGAGCAAAACGAACATGCATGGTCCCAACCTCGTGGGCGTCCCAAGGGCGACGGGACGCACGCGTGACGGCGGATAATCGGGGACCGCGGGAGGTCGCGTCAATGCTCAATTTGACATAACCCCTCTGGGACCCCATCGCGGGAGTGAGGGCGCCTGGGTCACCGTGGCAGCCCGCGGGCCTTCGAACATACTCGCGCTGGAGCGGCCCACCCGGGCTGACCGCAGCCCACCCTCGTGGCTGACGACCCCGTCCCGTCATCCGGCGTCCGTCGCCGGGCCTCAGCTGGGGTTTGGATGATCCGGGTCCATCCGCTCCGCCTCCTCCATCGCTTTCCTCAGCGCGTCCATGCGCACCCGGCTGCCAGGGGTCACCTCGTCCCACTCGGTGTCGGGCAGCATGAGCGGGATGGCGACCCCGGTGTCGTCTTGGAACCACCCAAAGAACTCGCCCAGTTTGGCGCGTCGCTGAGGGTTCAGATAGTCGAAGTTGATGCCCCGATCGGAGACCTCCCAGTACTCTGGCTCCTCGATCGAGCGCAGCTCGATCTGGATCGATTGCAGCCGGGTCGTCAGCTCGTCCTTCATGTCGTTGTAGATCCGGCGCGCCAGCTCGTCCTCGCCGTGGACCAGGTAGTAGGTGGCGAGCTTGACCTGCGCCTTTCGAACCCCTCGAAGCGCGGTCTCCTGCGAACGCTCCCCTTCGGGCTCTCGATCCACGTCCAGGAAAATACTCAAGAGCGTGTCGTGGCTGGCGCTCTTGTTTTTGTGGGCCAACTCCAGCAGCGCGCAGAGGTCATATGCGGCGCTCTCCAGGATAAACGCCTTGTTCATGCTGAACGCGAGCTGACCATAGAACTTCAAGTACCCCGCCAGCTCCACCAGCAGGGGATCGTAGCCCCTCACCAACAGCGCCTCGCCGAGCATTCGATACTCGTTGAGCGCGTTGTACGCTCCACGCACGTCGCCGGCGTTGATAGTCGCCCGCAGGTACGTGTTCATGAAGCGCATCGCCATGGTCATGGTCTGCAGGTCGCCCACGGCCGACGCGTACGTCGCGATGCGTCGCGTGTGGATGGCGATGAGGTGATTGATGTCCGCCGAGATCTTCGCCGAGGCCGAGAAGCAGGTCTGGTACTGGCGGAAGATCTTCATCTCCATCCAGGTCTTCCGATCCTGGAGCGCCTGCACCATGACCTTGTGGAGCGCGACGAAGTCCGGGTCACCTCGGGTGAGGAAGTCGGTGTCGAACCACTCCTCGGGCAGCTGCGATTTGTAGCGCAGCGCGTCTTCCGCCAGGGTCGCCAACGCTTCCAGTGAGGTGATGGCGATGGCTTTGTCTTTCTTGTCGATGGAGTTGAGCGCCATCTCGCCGAGCTGCTCGATCCCGCCGACGACCCCCTCCCGCGCGGCGTCGAACGCGGCCTCGTTCTTGAAGTCGATACCCGCCACGATGGCGTCCGAGGTGTTGATCCGGATCCGCGCCACCACCTTCGTCGGCGACAGGAAGTCGAAGACGTAGGCGAAGTAGGGCAACAGCGCCAATAGCGCCGTGCTCATGAACAGCCACGTCACGAGCACCATGGCGCGGGGGTGTGTCGGCCCGAAGAGGCTCATGTTCACCCAGAACACGATCAGCGCCGTGATCGAAAAGAACGCCAACATGGCGATATTGACCGGGTCCCGCACGAAGAGCTCGGTGACGCGTGGCGTGTACCTTTGAGCCGACAGCTCTACGATGATCGCGATGACGGTCAGCGCGATACCCAGGATGGCGACGGTGACCTCGCCCAGTCCGCCGAGGGTCTCTATCGCCCCCTTGGAGAAGATGAGGCCGACGGGGCCCCCAGTGGCGACGCCCCAGAAGTCGATCAGGTAGAGCAGCCCGTAGATGCCCGCTGCAATAGCGAACAACCCGATGAAAGAGTTGATGATCTGCTTCGAGGGAAGCAGCAGCCTCCGTTCTTCTTTGCTCGCCACGTCACCTGCGAATGTAGCAGACGCCGAATTTTGGTACACCTGCCTCGCTATGACTTCTTCGCAGAAACTTCCCGTGTTGCCGACGACCATGGTCGGTTCGTACCCGCGGCCCGCCTGGTTCAGCCAACAGCTGGCCGGGCGTGACGTCTGGGAGGCCTTCAAGGTGGCGCCCCACGCCGAGGCGTTTGGAGACGCCACGAGCGCGGTGATTCGCGATCAGCGTGAAGCCGGCCTGGACATCGTCACCGACGGACAGATGTGGTTCGACGATTACTCCATGGGGATCGGGAGCTTCCTCTGGTATTGGCTCGAGCGGACCCACGGCTTTGGGCGCGAGAAGCTCCCGCATCCGGCGCGCGGGAAGGCGGGGCGGGACGCCTTTGCCCTTGATGAGGCCGGCGGTGTCGCCGTGACCGGGCCCATCAAGGGCGGCCCGGTGCGGATGGGCTGGCTGTACCAGCGAGCCCAGGCGATGAGCGATCGGCCGGTGAAAGCCTGCGTGGGCGCGGGGCCTATCCAGCTGTCGACCCTCGCCCACTTCAAGGGCGGACCGATCACCGATCGCTACGAGCTCGCTCACGCTCTGGCGCGGGTGTTCGCCGCGGAGATCAGCGACCTCGTGGACGCTGGCTGCACATATATCCAGTTGGAGGACCTGGGGGCCTGGATCCCTTGCCTGACAGGTGAGAAAGACTTCGCCTGGGTCTGCCAGATCATCGACGAGACCATCGGCCACGTGCGGGGCCGAGCCCGCACGAGCTGGCACTTTTGCAAGGGCAACGCCTGGGGCAACCAGGTCCACGGGATGACCGCGGCCGGCTACGGGGCAGTGCTGCCGCAGTACTACGACGTGGCCGTCGACGACTTCGTGCTGGACTTCGCCTGCCGGGAGATGGCCGACGCCGCCCTGCTCGCGGACCTGCCTGAGGACAAGGGCGTCCACGTGGGCGTGATCGACGTGCGCACTCTCGAGATCGAGGCCCCCGCTCAGGTCGCCGAGCGCATCGAGAAAGTGCTCAAGCACATCGATCCGCAGCGGGTCACCCTCACCACCGACTGCGGGCTCAAGCAGCTGCCGCGGCCCGTGGCCCAGCAGAAGCTGCGCGCGCTGGTCGCCGGAGCCAAGCTGGTGAGGGCCTCCCTCGGCTGAGGCGTTCGGGGGCGCTGACTCCCCAGAGGGGCGGCGCGTCCGATGACCGTCGTCCCGACGCGGTGTCTTCCTGGCCTCGTTGCCGCTAAAGTCTCCGCTATGGTGCGAGCATATCTTGGGATCGTTTTCTTTTTCCTCGTCGGGTGCACGTCGCCGGCGACGCACGACGTCGTGGCGGATGTGGGCGGCGACGCGCCCGCAGCTCCCGACACGGTCGTGCCTGAAACCGACAGCGCGATCGTCGCCCCGCCGCCCCCGGGTCAGGCCACCTTCGACCCGTCCCAGCTGCTTCGGGTCGACATCACCATGGCCGCGGCCGACTGGGACGTCCTGCGATACCAGACCCGCACGGTGTACGACATCCTGGCCCCCGACTGCATGGACGGACCGGTCGCCAACCCGTTCACCTGGGTGTCCGCCGACGTCAGCATCAACGGAACGACGGTAGGGAGCGTCGGAGTTCGAAAGAAGGGCTTTCTGGGCTCTCTCGACGACCAGCGCCCCTCGCTCAAGCTCAAGTTCGACAAGTACGTGGATGGTCAGCGCTTCGACGGACTCGAGCGCATGACGCTCAACAACAACCGACAGGACGCCTCGCGGCTGAACACGTGTCTGGCCTACGAGGTGATGCGCCGGGCTGGAGTGCCGGCCCCGCGGTGCAACCACGCGGTGGTCACGGTCAACGGCACCAGCCTCGGCATCTACTCCCACGTCGACAGCATCAAAAAGCAGTTCTTGCGCCTGCACTTCGACGACGATGAGGG
>JAAZYN010000281.1 GCA_014239625.1 Myxococcales bacterium
TCGTGGTAACCAAACACCAGGGGCGACGGGTCGGGCCAGTGGGTCGCGTACACCGCCGCTCCCAGCACATACGACACGGCCCCAGTCACCATCAGGGCGGCGCCGGTGGGGCCGATGGCCGCCAGCACCTCGCCGGCGCAAGGCAGCACCACGCACCCCGCCGCCACGTAAAGTGACGACGCCAGCCAAGGGGGCGCGTCCAGCCAGACCAGCTTGAACCCAACACCCAACGCCACTGTCCCCCACATCGCGGCCAGCGCCGGCGTCCCGACGGACGGATCCACGACGAGCATCGCGAAAGGCGTGAAGCTCGCGGCGATGAACACGAAGATGGTGGCGTGGTCCAGCAGCCGCATACGCCGGGCCCCCCGCTTCGACCAGTTACCGCGATGATACATGGCGCTGATAGAGAGGAGCGCGAACAGCGCGATGGCGTAGATGCACGCAGCCAGGGTCGAAGGCCCTGATGGGGCCAGGACCACCAAGGCCAGGCCCGCAGGGGTAGCCGCATAGAGGGCATAGAGGTGGCTTACACCGCGAAGCCTTGGGACGGTGCTCTCGACGGTCATGCCGGCAGCATGCCAGACCGATGAGGTCGTCGCATTCCCTTGGGTTTCAAGGCGCCCCGAGATCCACGATGGAGCTCTCGTACCATCGCCGGCGCGGGGCATCCCAGCCTCAAGGGCGACGGCCCGCCGGGTGCGGGGGTCGAGCGTCGAGGTCGCCGCACGATGGTGCCCTGGCCAGAGGACCATCGAGGAGCTAGGCTCCGGCGGTGATGTTGACGTGGCGGCAGGTATGCGGAGCGCTGCTCGGCGCTACCCTGACGCTCGGGGGATGCCGAGCCCAGGAGCCCAGGCCCAAGGAGCACAAGCCCATGTTCGAGCCCAGCCAGCAGCTCGAGTTCGCCCTTGGCGGAGACTGGATCGCCGCCGGTCAGCCCAGCGAAACTCGACTCCTCGAGGTGGTCGCCCTGGGCGCTCGCGTGATCTCGCTGCGCACCGAAGGGGAAGACCCCTACGACACCGGCGCCGTCGTGAGCAGCGCGGGGGGCCACTACATGCGCTTTCCCACGCGGGGCAGCGATCTGTCCTCCGGAGAGTTTCGTCAGCGCCTCTACGACATGCTCGACACGGAGCTGGCGCGCGATGGCCGCGTCTATTTTCACTGCGGCAGCAGCAACAGGATCGGCGCGGCGTGGGCTCTGTACCACGCGGAGCGCAAGGGAGTGACCCCAGAGGCGGCGCTGCAGATGGGGCTGAATGGAGGCATGACCCGGCTCGAGACGCCGGTTCGACAGATATTGGGGCTCAGCCCGAAGTAGCCCCCACCGATCAGCGACCTCAGCGACGCGCAACAGACCGCGCCGGAGCCTGACGCGGCTCGGACCAGCGCCGACGCAGGAGCAGCAACAGCAGCAGCACCATGCCCCCGGCCGCCCACGGGCTGGAGGAGTTCGCCCCGCCCTGGCACCCCTCCTCGCCGGTAGGCTCGGCGCAGGCGCCGACAAACGTCAGCTCCATCGGGTGGCTCGCGCCGTCAGCCTCGATCGTCCAGTCGAGAGACACGGTGGTGTCCCCGTCTGAGCTCAGCGTAGGCGTGAAGACCTGCTGCCAGGCGTCCTCCTCCCCCGCGACGATGGTGCGGTCGGCCGAGCCGCTGCCGCTGAGCTCCGGGACAGCCTTGACCACGACGTCAAAGGAGCAGCTGTTGGTCACTCGGACCACGACGTCGCGGCCGTAACACACATCCAGCGACTGCTGCTCCACCTGCAGACACGACAGCTCTTGGGGCACGGAGGCCGTGACCGATGAGGCGCTGCACGTGCAGGCCGGCGTCTCGGCGCGCACGGGGGCTGGCTCGGCTGCGATGCACAGCACCCCCGCCAACATCAGACAAGATGTCATCATTGCTTTCAGCATCAACGTGCTCTCCGTGTCTGTGGCGAATGCGCTGACGTCGCGACGTCAGCGAGGGTCATGGTACCATGAACGAGAAGGCAGACCTGCCCCGACGTCGAGGTCTCCGTCGACCGGGGGCCTTACGATGTCTTCACGTCCGCGGCGCGAGACCGAGCGGCGCGATCCGAGTCGGACGGGAGCAACAGCAGCCCGCTGAGCAGATACAGACCGGCAGCGACGAACACCACCGCGTTGAGGCCCAACGTCATCCCGAGCATCACCGCCAGCAGGCTCGACAGCACCGACGCGAACCCGTTGAGAGCGAACGCCCAGGCCACCCCCGACGACACCCCATGGCGATGATGCCCGATCCAGCGCAGCCCTCGGACAAACGGGCGGCCCATCAGGAAAGACGCAGGCGCGATGAGGACCAGCGCCGTCGTGATGCGCACGCCGAAACCGGCCCCCACGACCAGGTTCATGACGGGCGCGATCGCCAACACCGTCGCCACGAGGGCTAGCGGCAGGGCAACGGCGAGCGACAGCCCACGACTCACCTCGGGCCGGTACCCGTGGTCGGTCAGGCTTCCGATCCCCGCAAATACGAGAAGACCCGCCAAAACCACGGCGAATGCGAGGGAGGGCTGGCCCAGGTAGAGGGTCAGCTTCTGGATAAGCGCCACCTCGACGAAGATGAAGGCCAGGCCCAACAGAAAGAAGTAGAGACCAGCCCGATAAAACCGCCTCCCACCTGCTGGCGAGTGGCGACGGCGAGCGAGGATCAAGGGCACGACGAACAACAGCCCGCCCAGGATCGTCAGCTGGCCCAGGAGCAACAGCAGGATCACCTCGGCCACGGGGCGGTCCTCCACCGTCAAGCGCGCGCTGCCCTCGAAGACGCTGGCGACGTCCTCCCAGGTCAGGTCGGTCAGGGCGGTCCGTTGGTTGAAAAAGGGCCTGTCATCGGTGCTCGGCTCCATGGTGTCGCGTCGCGACGAGACGAGGCTCGAGGCGGTGACGAGGCCGACCCGCTGGAAGGCCGCTGCCACGCCTCGACGCTGCGCCGACGTGAGCGGCGGGCGGCTGACCAGCAGCGCTCCATAGAACCGTTGACGCTCCGACGAGCCCGCGATGGCGTGGGGCTCCAACCGGGGGTGACCGCGCCTGGACCAGGCCGCCGCCGCCGTGTCGAACAGACGTCGGAGCTGAAACCGAGGCCGGGTGAAGAAGGCGACGCCGCGCTCGGTGAGGTGGTCGTAGTAGGTCTCGAAGGCCTCGCGCGTCAGCGTGTAGTTCTCGGCCAGAGACAGGCCGCCGCTTCCCAGGGCGGCGTTGGAGATGGTGTGGACGCAGAGGATGGCGTCGAAGCGCTCCTCGGTGCCGAGCAGAAAATGCCGACCTTCTTCGGTGTGAAGCTCTACGCGCGGGTCGTCGAACACGTTGTCGATGGCTCCGGCGAAGGGACCCGTGACGAGCTCGTTGACCAGCGGGTTGAGCTCCACAGCGACCACGCGCTCGGCTCCAGCCGCGAGCGCCAGGCGGACCTCGAGTCCACCACCGGAGCCCAACACCAGGACGCTCTGGGGCTGCAGCTCGCCAAGGACCGCCTGGAGGTCACGGAGCACTCGCGGCACGAAGCTGCGCCCCAAAAGGCGCGTGACCGAGGTGCCGGCGTCGAGGATGAGCCGGAAACCGTCTCGCGTTCGGATCACGTCCACCCGGGCGTCCGCGGTTTGGTCGCTGAAGACGGTATGGCGCTTGTCCTGCAGGACTTCGCCGGCGGGCCGCGGGCCGATGCGTTTGGTGACCGAGATACGCACCTCGAGGCTGGGAGCGAGGAGCACCAGGGCCGCCAGGGACGTCGCCGCCACGACCCACACGGGCCGAACCAAGGGGTGCCCGCGAGTGAGCCACAGAGCCGCCACGGACCAGAGGACGCAGGCAAAGGTCACCGTGCCGTACGCGCTCATGCCGGCGACGAGGGTGCCAAAGAGCAACGCCCCCAGGGCCGCCCCGGCGAGATCGAAGAAGTAGAGTCGATGCGACTCGTCGCGGCGGGCGACGAAGAACAGCGCCGTGGCCATCCCGGCCAAGAAGAAGGGGAACGCCAGGAGCAGGCAGCCGAAGGGCACGAAGAACCACTGGGAAGCGTCCGCGCCGAGCAGGAAGGGCTCGAACGGGATCGAGTCGAAGACCCAGAACGACGCAAACGCTCCAACCGGCAGGACAAAGAGGACCCTGCGCAGCCGAAAGAGCGCCGCCGCTCGGGTGGTGACTCCCAGGCGGGTCAACACGAGCGGGCCCAGGCCTCCGCCCAGCAAGGACACGCTGATCACCATGAAGGCGAAGTGATACCACTGGGTCACGGCCAGCGTGCGCGTCAGGGCGAGCTCCAGGACCACGAACGCGCAGGTGTTCAGGACTAGCGCCGGGGCGAGGCTCCGGCGCTCAGCCGTCATGCGACGGGCGCTCGCTTCTGGGTCCTGACGCCACGTACGCCAGCAGCAGACATCCGATCACAAAGGCGCTGGTGCCGATCAGCGCATCGACCAGCAGCGCGTGACCCAACCCCAACAGGCAGCTCGAGATCGCCACCACCCCGATGCCCCAGCGGATGAGGTCGGGCAGCAGCGCGTCCGGCGGCGGCGCCCCCTCTATGGCCTGGGCGACGGCGCGCCAGCCGGGCCCGACGGGGCGCACCCGCCGGTAGAACTCAGCCAGATCCGAGGGCTGGGGGCACGTCCGCAGAGCCGCCCAGATCCAGGCCACAGCGCTCCCGGGGACAATGATCAGGAGCTTGTCCAGGTAGGTCCACTCCGGCCCCGCGAAGGTGTATATCAAGACGGCCAGCAGCGTGCTCGCGACCATCCCAGCGAGCTCCGCGGCGGCGGTGATACGCCACCAGTACCAACGCAGCAGGATGGGTGGGCCGGCCCCGGAGCCAAACGCGATGATGAACTCCCAGGCGCCACGAATCGAGTCCATGGCCAACGTAGCGCCGATAGCGGCGATCATGAGGCCGATCGTGGCCCATCGAGACACCAGCGTGGCGCGCTCGGGCCCTAATCGAGGTCCGACCAGGTCGTTGGCGATGTACGAGGCGCCCCAGTTCAGGTGGGTGTCGATGGTGGACATGAAGGCGGCCAAGAACGACGCCACCATGAACCCGCGAAGGCCGCTGGGGAGGACCTCCTTGATGAGCGCCGGGTAGCCGAGCTCCGGATCCTCGGCGATGGACTCGGGCACCACAACGATGGCGGCCAAACCGCAGAGGATCCACGGCCAAGGCCGGATCAGGTAGTGGCCCACCATGAACCAGATTCCGCCGCGCTCGGCGTCGCGCTCGCTACGCGCGCTCAACAGACGCTGGATGAAGATCCCGCCACCGTCGCTGCCCTTTTGAGCCCACCACTGAATACCCAGGAAGGCCGCCACAGCGTGCCACGGCAAAAACGTCGTCCCCGCCGGGAACACGTGGACGGCGTCCTCGCTGCCGTGCTTGTCGATCGCGGCCTGAGCCACGGCGTCCAAGCCGCCTGCGGCGTCGACCGCGTAGAACACCAGGATGAAGGCGCCGAGGATAGCGATGGGGAACTGGACGAGGTCCGTGATGACCACCGCGTGGTAGCCGCTGCGGACGCTATACAGCAAGGTCAACCCGATGAGGCCGCCGATCACCTGCCACGCCGGCACCTCCGGCAACAGCGCCGTGGACACCTTCACCATCGCCAGCATCACGAACCCCATGATGATGCAGTTGATCGGAACGGCGAAGTAAAACGCCTTGACCACGCGGAGTAGCGGCGCGGCCCGGTCAGCGT
>JAAZYN010000282.1 GCA_014239625.1 Myxococcales bacterium
CGGCGTAAGGGTCCGGTGGAGGTGATCGTTCACAGCGTCGGTGGACACCTGGACGTCCAAGCCTACGACGCCGAGTCCGGTAAGCACCTCGGCTCGCTCTCGTTCGCTTCGAGCCCCTCGTTTGGCAAGGTGGGCCTGCTGTTCGGCGCGAAGCACCCTCGCGCGGCGGCGGTGACGTCGGTCACCGCCCGCCGAAACTGCGCGGGCAGGCCCACCAAGGGGAAGTTCGGGCCCCCGCGCTACGCCCTGGTGGACAACGCGCACGCTGCGGCTGCGAGGGAGACAGGCCGCGCCACGCGGCTGGAGACCGTCCGCAAGCCCAAACCGTCGACGGTGTTCAAGACCGACGCCGCGGGGCCCGAGAGGATGGCCTGCGCTGGCATTCCCTATACGGTTACCCTCGAGACGCCCTGGAAATACATCGACTCCAGTTATCTCCGGCAGCGCCGCAAACGCCCGGTGAAGACAGCGACCGGGTTCCGGGTCGACCTGAGCTACAAGAACCCGCGCATGGTCGGCCAGCTGCTCAGAGCGTACAGCAAGCGCTTTGCTGGTCAGACGGCTCTGTACGAGATCGGCCGCACCCGGGAGCGACGGCCGATATTCGCCATCGCGGTGACCGGAGACATCCGCCAGACACGCGGCAAGCCTGCGGTCATGTTGAACGCGGCGCACCACGGCAACGAGCCGATGTCGACGGAGTTCGTCGTCGACGCACTCCAGATGTTGCTCGAGCGGCCGAAAGACCCCCGCGTTCAGCGGTGGATGTCGGAGCTGGTGACCTGGATCGTACCCCAGGTCAACCCCGACGGCGCCTACGCGTTCCTCGAGACCTCGAACCGCACCGGCCGCAAGAACGGTCGTGATCACAACGGGAATCGGGTTCGCGACCTGCTCGACGGGGTGGACTTGAACCGAAACTATCCGTTCCGTTGGGGCGTCCACGGAGAGAAAGGCAGCAAATCCGCTAAAAAAAGCGTGTGGTATCGAGGAGACAAGCCCGCCAGCGAACCGGAGACGCGCGCCATGATCGGGCTCTTCGACAGCGAGCGCTACTCCGCGTCGCTGAGCTACCACGTGGGCTCGGTCGCCGTGTTGGCGCCGTACACCATCCCGGGGGTCGCCAATCCGGTGCCGAACGCGCCCTGGGTGATCGCCGAGGAGATCGTCGCGAGGCTGCCCAAACACCCGCAAGACCGTCAATATACGGTGCGAAAGAACCTCTACGACGTGGACGGCACGGACCAGGACTGGTTCCGCGCAGCCCACGGGACCACCGCGCTACTCATCGAGGGCGCCCGTAGAAGCCCGGTAAAAGCGGCTGAGCGCAAGGCCATCGTGAAGCACGGTCGGCCGCTCTGGCAGCGCCTGTTCGACAGATACGTCGACGGCCCTACGCTGGAGGTCGTCGTCGTCGACAGCCGCGGCGAACCGGTCGAGGCGAGTATCCGGCTGCTGGAGATCCCCAACCTCAACGGAGAGGACTGGACAACCCGGTGCCGGGACGGCTTGTACGGTCGCATGATGGCCAAGCCTGGGACCTTCACGCTGATCATCACGCCCAGCGGCCAGCCACCCGTCGCTCGCAGGGTGACGGTGGACGCGCGGGTGCGAGTGACCGTCGAGTTGCCCTACCCGGTGGTGCGCTCCGAACCGTGCCCGGATGTACCCGGCGATCCGCTCGGAAAACCAGCCAAAACAACACCTTAGGCCACATCCCACCAAAACCTGTGAATACGCCTTGGCGCCGCGCGTCTGCTCCTACGATTGCTGACCCGGGCAGTTGTTTTTTGAAGGCGCGGCGCTCTCTTGGGCTCGCCCCGCCCGCATTGCTGCGGGCGGGCGGCCGTCCTCGTTTGGAGGATCGGATCCTTACGTTTTGAACGTTGTAGACATCCCAACCCGCCACGACCAGGTCCTGGCACCTCGAGGTCGTTGGGGGGTTGGGCTGTACACCCACGGCTCAGAGCGGTCGCGCAGTTGACGCGACGGCCAGACTCTCGAGCCGCTCACTCACCGGCCACCTATCCCGGATGCTTCATGGCCCTTCGGCTGCAACCGGCGGATCCGCAGCGCTGACGGGTGCGTCCTCCCTCCGGCGGGCTCGACGTACGTGCAGTACGACGTTGCCCGGCTCCGGTCCGTGCCACACCCGGCAGCACTACGCCTCCTTGGTTTCCCTCGAAGTTCCATGAGTTATCCGGGTTAAGTGGCTGCTTATACTTCGTTTTTAACGGACCTGGGTCCGAATCGCCCAGCTCATACGCCGTCTTTCACGACCCGGGGTGCCGGGGTGCCTGGGGCCGTGATTGCAGGCCCTGGGCGGCGACATGCTGTAGGCGTGCCCTCAGGGCCCCGCCCGGCAGCACCGGATCCCGACGTTGTTGTACGACGCTTGTGGCTCGTCACCGGTCCTCAACGAGCACCTCAACGCGGACGGCTGCTGAGAGTGCCCCCCGCCCTTGACGACCTTGTAGTCCCCCGTCTCGGGACCCGTCGGGTCCGACGTATCGCCACTGAGCGCGCCGGCGTAGTAGTCGTTGACCCATTCCCACACGTTGCCAGCCATGTCGAGAGCGCCGTATGGGCTGCGCCCGGAGGGGCGCTGACCGACTTGTCCGACGTCACCGGTGCCACAGCCGTCGTCTTCGGTCTGGCCTGTCTCGTTCATCATGGCCCGGTCGCAGCTTGGCGTCGCGTCACCCCATGGGTAGATCCGGGTGTCCACCTCACACTCCAAGCCCAGCGGCAGGGTCAGGCAGCCACCGCGGGCGGCCATCTCCCATTGAGCCTCGGTGCACAGGTCTTTGCCCGCCCAGATGCAGTAGTCCTTGGCCTGTTGCCAATCGACGCCGTTGATCGGGAAGTCCTCTCGGCCGTCCACCTTCCACGTCGAGTGGTTGTCCACCGGCGTGGTGCACCCGCCCGCATCGACGCAGGCCTCGTAGCGGTCCGCCGTCACCTCGGTGCGGTCCACGTAGAAGGCCGACAGCGTCACCCGCTGGTAGGGGGTCTCGCTCTGGTTGTCGTTGCACTGCGTGTCGTGATGACCGTTGCAGCCCATGTAGAAATCGCCGGCCGCCACGTAGACCTCGTTTCGCGCCAGGTTCTCGCAGACTCCTGAGTTGGTGCAGCAGAAGTCCACTGGGCAGGTGGTGTTCTGGGGTGCGCAAAATGCTCCGGCCCCCAGCCCCTCGTCGGTCTCACCGTCGCAGTCGTTGTCCAGCCCGTCACACGACGTCTCCTGGGCCTGGTAGCCCGGCGCCGTGGTCACCGCCGGGTCGGTCCAGCCGGATTCGCCGGCGCACTGCTGGCGGAGCTGGGCGCACACACCCGTCGCGCCGGACACGAGCGGGGCGCTCATTCCCTCGTCGACCTGGCCATCGCAGTCGTTGTCCACCCCGTCACAGACCTCCGCTGTGCCCTCGGCCTGGCTGCCGCCGAATTGCGTGCTGCACCCGGCCACCCCGTCGATACACTCCACCGTTCCCGCGCCGCACGACCCCGCGCCTTCGCATGGCGTCCCGACGCGGTTTCCCTGGAAGGTGAAGTCCTCGTCGACCAGCCCGTCGCAGTCGTTGTCGACGCCGTCACACACCTCGGGTTGGTCGCGACCGCGCGCGGGGTCACCCTCGCCGCAGTTCGTCTGCACACACAGGCTGGTGCCTCCGACGTCGACGCACTCGAAGCCCTCGGCGCACTGGTCGTCTTTCCAACAGCTCCAGCCCACCAATTCGACTGGCAACTCCCCGATACATCCGTCCCAAACCACCACCATGGGGACCAAGACTATGGCGACGGCCCGCATCAGAACTCCCCTCCCACACCGATCATACCGCCACCAGCCAGCGGATGTGCCGAGATCATGATCTCTCCGTCGGCTCCTACGGTTCCGGTGGGCGCGATCGCCAGCAGCACCACGCCGGTCACCAGCAGCGCCCCGCTGAGACCCAACATGACGCCACCGACCACCTCTTCGGTCTGCGCCGCGCTCTTGAGCTCCACAGCCTCGACCTGAGTCATCGTGGTCGACACGACGTAGCCCTTGTCGTTGGCGCTCAGGATGGCGTCGTTGATCTCGTCGGCCTTGAGGTGCGCCGTCAGCGTCACGATCCCGCCCACGACCGCCGCCGCCCCGCCCACGCCGCAGAGCACGTAGCCCGCCAGCCTCTCCGCCTCGCCCACCGCGGCGGCTTTGTTTCGCGCCTCGGTGAGCATCCCCAAGCGGCGCCGCTTCTTCTCCAGCCGGCGCCGCTCCGCCTGGCGCCGCTTCTCCAGCGTCGCGGCGTGTCGGCGGGCGTCTTCCCGGATCTTTCGCTGTCGCTCCAGCGCCGCCAACCGCTCGGCCTCGGTGATAGTCGACTTGGGCGGACCGGTCGCGCGAACGCAGCGGCCGCGCGAGGCCGTCATCCCCGAGGGGCACCGTGTCGGAGTCCCAGAGCACCGCCCTTGGCTGGCGCGTTGACCGGGCCAACAGCAGAGCCCCTTGGTGGTGCTCGTTCGCACGCGCCCCGAGGGGCAGCCCGGTTGACACGAGCCACTGAACAACTCGCAGCGGCCAGCGGCGCGGCAGCGCTCGGAGCCGCGGCAGTCGGCTACGGTCACGGCCACACATCGACCGCCGGCCAAGCCGCACAGGCCGTCGCGGCTACACAGTTTACTCCGCTGACAGTCCCGGCTGCTGACTCGGCGACACGCTCCCGCGCTCGGAGAGCACAGGCCCTCTTCGAGGCACGCCGGCAACGCAGCACAATGCTCCGGTTTCGTCGCCTCGCAGCGTCTCTTGTCCTTGGCCGGCGCGCACAGCCCCGCTTTCTTGCACTGCCGACTGGCCGCGCAGCCTTTGGCCGTCGCCTTTTCACAGGCGCCCTTGCGATTGATGCCGCAGATTCCGCGCTCGACGCAGCCCGCCGACTTTCGACAGGCCTTGCGCTTCTTCGCGCGCTTTTTGTTGCCGTCGCTAGATCTCTTGCAGTCGCTCTTGTATTTGCATACCCCGCCGCAGTTGACCTTCGGCGGCTTGCAGCTGACCGCCGCCGCCGGCTGGGTCAGGCACAACACCAGGGCCACCGGCGAAGCGAGCAGCGCCAGGCGCACCAACCTGGAGGCTGGCCTGTGCCTCGGCGCCGCGCCCGATTCGTCAGCGCTCGTCACGCCCTCTCGCAGCTCTCTCACGTCCAATACCTGCTGCAGTGTTCATCCGCGCCACGCATTGGCTCACGGTTGGCAGTCCCAGTCAATGCCCGGAGCGCCAGCGACGTGTCTGCGGTAGGGCGGCGGCCCGCCATTTCAGCTGGGGCGCGTTGGCCTCCCTGGTCGCCAGGACCGGGACCGTCAAGGTCTTCCTCGCCTGCCTTGGACCGATCCACCGTGCGGTGAGCAAGGGGGCAACCTGGAAGGACCCACCACGAGGTGAGCGAGGGATCCACCGGTTCCGCGTTTCAAAGACAAGCCGACGCGGGTCTGACGATTCATCCAGCCCTTCACCCTGGGCCCTGGGTGACGGCTGCATGCGCCGCGCCGGCCGGCTCGAAGCACTCCCGCCTCACCACAAACCCAGCGCTCGCCGTCCAGGCCGGTATCCAGCGGCCCTTCGGCCGGCGCGTGACGGTCCGAGGTGTCGGCAGGACCGAGCGGGGCGCCCACGCCAGAGGACCGGTCTGGGCGTCGCGCTGCAGGCGCGGTGACCACCCCCGGCCCCG
>JAAZYN010000283.1 GCA_014239625.1 Myxococcales bacterium
CGAAGTGCCCCATCTTTCGGTAGGCCGAGGCATAGGTCGTGATGGTCAGGTCCTCGATCGTGTAGCTGCCGCCGCCGACGATCCCCACTGGCTGGCCGAAGGCCCCCGCGACCTGCTCGGCCCACTGGGCGACCAGCTCGAGGGTCGGCGTCACCACCAGCGCGCTGCGACCGGCCTGCTGGATCGCCAGCAGCCCCAGGTAGGTCTTGCCCGAGCCGGTCTTGTCGACGAGCTCCTTCTTGTCTTCCTCCTCCATCGCCGGCATCAGCCAGGTCTTGGCGGCAAAGCCCACGATAGCGATCATCGTCACCACGACCAGACCGAAAACCAGCTGTCGCTTGGCGCCTTTGTCCGTGGCCATCGCTACGGCTTACCCGCCGCGGTGGTGGCCGACTTCACTACGCTCTTGAGCAGCGCCCGGGCGACTTTGGTCGGGATTGACGCGATCAGGTCGTAGTCGCTCATCCCGGAAGCGTCGGTGGTGATCTTCTCGACCAGCACGACCTTCTTGAACGCCTTGAACAACTGCTTGGCGTCTGCCGCGGCATGATACGTCCTGGCCTTTCGGGCCAGCTCGTGGCGAGCGCCCATGTCGACGCCTATCACGTCCATGCGGGCTCCCGCTTTGCGCAGGTCGGGCACCACGGTCAGCGGAGCGACTCCGACGGTGTTGTTGCCATCGCTGACGATGACCAGCTGGAACTTGCCCTTGCGGTCCTTGGCCTTGAGCTTCTGGATCATCGTGACCGACTCACGCATCGCTTGCCCAAGGGGCGTCAAGCCATCCGGAATGACCCCATCGATCGCCGTCAACAGCTTACGCCTGTTCACGGGAGCTGGCTGATAGATCCACCAGACTTCGCCCCGCGCAAAGGCCAGCACTCCCACGTGCGTCTTTGTCGGCACCTGGGTCAGCACCGTCTTGAGCGCGCGCTTGGCCGCCTCCATCTTGACGACACTCTTGCCCGAAGAATCGACCATCGTCTGGGCCATCGAACCCGAAGCGTCCACAGCCACTATGATGTAGCTGCGCGCGTGGGCGCTCTGACCGAGCGGGATGACCCCCAACAGCCCGACGACAAGACCAAACATCCGCGCGTACATCCGTGCTCCTCTGTTACAGCTCGTAGTCCGACGAGGTCGCGGCTTCGACGCTGACCTTCACCACCGAGAACTGAGCGCGCCGGTTCTTGGCCGACTCGGCGGGCGAGCGCGGCTTGACCACGAAGGGCTCCCGCACGCCAGCGCCGTTGACCTGGATCTGCGACTCGTCCAGCGTCACGCCCTTGGACTTGGCGTACTTCAACAGCGCTGTTCGCAACGCTTCGGCTCGCCTGGCCGACATCTTGTCGGCTTGCCGGACCAACTCGGACAGATCGTTTCCGGCGGCGTCCTGAGTGTAGCCAGGCTTGCCCAGCAACTTCAGCCACTCCCCGATGTTGTCCAGACTCAACAGCTCGCCGTTGCGAGAGTATGAGAAGTTCCCCCGGGAGCCGGACTGCTCGATCTCTTTGGCGCGCATGCCAGCCCGGATGATCTCGGCGACGATGTGCGCCGAGTCGACGTGCCCACGGATAACGATCGGGGCGCGTGTGTAGCGCTGCGCAACCTTGATGACGTCGTCGAACTCCTGCTTGTACTTGGTCTGGTCGAAGACCGTCTGGTCTTCGTCGAAGTAGGCGGTGAACGACATCACGGTGTTGTCAGCGATCACGCCCTTGCGATGCATCTCTTCGAGCTCCAGCCGGGTGGCCTCTACGCGCAAGCGCGGCGCAGCCGTCAGGTTGGCGCTCTTGAGGCCCGAAAAGACGCTGTGCGACCAGTCGATGGGCGAGCCCGCGACCGCCTTGCGCGCGCCTCCAGTAGCGGTGCCCAGGGCGGCCGCAAGGTCGTTCGCCAGATCCGAATAGTGGCTGATCCCGACCGGATTTTTCGGATCGAAGAACTTCACGTTGCCAGCGTGGCCCACAAAAGAGGCGTCCAGAAACAGCCCGAAGGCCTCGTCGGCGTTTGGCAGCACGTCAGGCGTGTAGATCTCGACCGCCGAGGCGAGCAGACCGAGAAACTCCTTGGAGCCACCACTGGCCTCATAGGTCTTCTTGAGCTCGATGAGCTTCTCCATGCTCTCGAGATAGGCGGCCGTAAATTTGCGCACCCACTGGGGGTTGCTCTTGGCAAACCCAGCGCTGACCGCGAACCCGTCGGCGATGGTCTGGCGACGGTGCTGGGTCGAGGCGACCACGTGGGCCCCCTTGACGGTGTTCTCGGCTCCGGTCCCCTTGCTGGTCACGCCACCGGCCAGGGCCACCATGTCGGGGGTGACGCCGAAAGCGCAGTCGACCTTGGAGTCCTTGCGAAACAGCTCGGGCGGTGAATTCTTGCCTGTGATGTTGGGCAGCCACTCCAACTTCACGTCGGCCCACTGCAGCTTGGCGTCCTCGGTCAGGACCACAAACAGGAACATCTCGTGGGGTCCATTGCGCTGAATCGCGATGGTCTTGCCCTTGAGATCCGCGACCTCCTTGACGTTGTCGCGGCAGACGAGGTGGTCACCAGCGCTGAGGGTCTCCTGCAAAAAGAAGCTCGGGCACAGCTCTGGATCTGCGCACAGCGACGAGTTGTGCTTGAAGATCATGCCGAAGGTCCCGCGCAGCACGTGACGACGCTTCGCCTTGTACTCAGCCAGCTGCGCAGAGAAGTCATCGCCTGGCACGAGCTCGATGTTCAGCCCGTACTTGTCGAAGATCGTACCCTCCCGGGTCCGGAGACCACCGTTGCCATAGAAGAGCGGGTAGTCGCCGCCCCACAGGATGAAACCGACCTGGTGCGGCTTGCCGCTCTTGATCTTGCCACCGGGAAGGCTGGCGCGGGTCTTGGTCGCTTTGGCAGCGGGCGCCTTGGCGTCGGCCTGGACAGGCTTGTTTGGCTTGGCCGTGTTGGCCCTTGACTTCGTCGCCCCTTCTTCCTTCGCCTGCTTGGCTTCCTTCGGTTGACATCCCAGGACGAGGAGAGCGCTCAAAGCCAGGACGAGGAGGCTCGATACATTTGCACGCATTGGGGGTTCTTCCTTATCGCGCGGACACTGGATGGCGAGCGGTGACTCGCACAGACTGGATTGGCAAGCGCGAAACGTGGTGCAATACCGCCACGATGTCAAGCCGCAGTTACCCCCCCGAACGAGAACCGGAGCCCTAGTGCGCGACGACCCCGAGCTTACGGACGCGACGCTCCTCGAGCTGACCTTGCCGGCGGCCTGGGCGGCCGCCCTGGAACGCCTCAACGCGTTCAACGCGCTGGTTACCAGCTCGGACCGCACCGACCCTGTGGCCAGGGACGAAGCGGCTGCCCTGCGCCAGCAGATCCTGACCAGCGTCAGCGCGCTGCACGAGACGGCGCCGCAGCGCCTACAGAGCTCCAGCAGGGCACACCAGCGAACGTTCTGCGAGGCTGTCCTCCTATGGACTCGCTTCGCGGCCGCCGGCGGCGAGGTGCTGAAAGACACGCTGGGAAACGAGACCCTGGCGCGTTTCCCTGTGGATTTTGACCCCGCGCCAGCCGACCTCGTCCTGCTGAAGACCGCGCTCACCCGCGCGTTCGGCTACACCTCAGACGAGATCGCTGAGATCGATAAAGAACTCGCGTTCCTGACGAGCAACCTGACGGTCAAACATGCGCTCGCCCGGGCGCTCGTAGATGCGCTGGACGGAGACCCGCTAGCCCTGTTTCACAGGATGTACGGCGCCGTCCCATTCAGACCGGGGGACGTGGATGTCATCATTACGAGCGCCAGCATCGTTTTCAGCTTGCCGGCCAGGGCACAGGACCTGGCAGGCGGTGAGCGCGAGGTGGCGCGACCGCAGGCGGAACTAGACCAGGTCGATGCGTTCTTGCGACGTGCGGCGCGGGCGAGCAAGTCGGTGGGCCACGTTCGCTTCCCGGTCTTCGGCCTGTTCGAGCTCGACGCGGTACAGCCGTCACTGTGGCGCGAGCTTATCGACGCGGTGCGCCAGACCGATCGGCTGGCC
The DNA here is from genome assembly GCA_014239625.1 of Myxococcales bacterium. Taxonomy (GTDB): domain Bacteria; phylum Myxococcota_A; class UBA9042; order PHBI01; family JAAZYN01; genus JAAZYN01. The sequence continues at coordinate 4,026 of JAAZYN010000283.1, forward strand.
GACATCGACGACGAGGTCGTGCGACAGACGCTCAAGACGATGGTCGTGACGGTCCCCAAGCCTGACGTCGACGCGTTCCTGACCCACGACGTCTGGGGCCACGGTTGGCAAGAGACGCTGTGCGAGTTCGAGTGGCTGTTTCAGCGCCTGGAACACCTCGCCGACCCGCTGGATGCGGCGGTATTGCGGTCGGCGATCCGGGTGGGGGCGGGCGGCGTGGTTCTGGACGAAGAGGCCCTCGTGGCGGCGGTGAACCGAGACCTGCGCGCCAGGATCGAGGTGGGGCTGAACCTCGTCGTCGCCGAATCTCTGGCCGACCTCATCGAGCACAAACTGGTTCGCGGGGGGAGCGCGCTTCCCACCACGTCGATGCTGCCGCGCGCCACGCTGAAGATAGACCTCACCATACTGGATCTAGCCGCGATGACGCGGTTGTGGCGCAGGCCGTACAGGCGGCTGAGGCGCGACGACGAGCGCTCCCGGTTGGCCGCCGAGCTGCGGGCCAGCGGGCTTGAGCAGCAAGGGCTCGACGCGGCGATATCTCAGGCCTCGGACGTGATCGACCGCGAGTTTTCACAGGCCTTCAAGACGAAGACAGGTGTCCGCGTCGAGGTCCGTGATGGCGCCATAGCTGTGACGGTTCTCCAGCGCCTGCTGTGCGCCGCGGCCAGCCTGGACGAGGCGTTGACCACCCGGCTGGACGAGGGGGAACAGCGCTATCGAGAGCTCACAGCTGGGGGGCCCAAGCCCCGATGGCACTGCCCCACCGCCTGCGTCGACCTCATGGCCGTGTCGCTGGCCTGGTTTTACGAGCGGGACCGCCAGAGCAACATCTGGCGCCTGGATGAGCTCGCTCGAGACGAGCTGTGGGCCAGCATGCTCGCGCTTGAGGAGGCGCTCGCCGTGGAACTCGCAGGCTGAGCCGCGTGTGGAATGATGAAGGGGGCGTCGACGAGATCGTCGAGCGCGACGCCCAGGGGCGCGAGACGGGTCACCGCTACGAGGGCAACCGTGAACGGACCCAGGACGGACTGGCCGGGGCGCAGTCGTCGAGCACGTTCCACGTGAACTCCCCCCCCGCCCAGCACCAGCCGGATTGGGAGCCATTGCGCTCATCGGTGACGACCGCGGTGGCGGCCCAGCTGATGGACCCGGTAGGGCTCTCCGTTGAGCCCAGCGAGGTTCAGGCGGTCATGGAGCGGGCGGCCCTGGATGGCCTGAGCATCGCGCTTCAGGAACTGGCTGACCGTTGGACGGCTGAGATGACCGGGGCCGAGCGCTATCAGCGCAGCTCGACTCGAAGTGGATACCGCAGCGGTCGTCGGCGCCACACGCTCCACTTCCGACTCGGTCCCATCACGATCGACGTAGGCCGTCCTCGTCGCGGGCCATCACGGCCAGCGTGGATTCCGGCGCTCAAATCCATGCCTGACCAGGCGGTGAAGCTCGTCCACCAGCTGTGGCTTCGTGGCCTGTCCTACCGCGACGTTGCGGCCGTGAGCGAGGACGTCCTGGGCAAGGGCGTCAGCCACACGACCGCAGGAGGTTGGGTCAAGGACGTCGCCGACGCGGTGTTGCGCTGGATGAACCGGCCTGTGCGCAGCGACATCAGGTACCTCGTGCTCGATGCCGTTTATGTGCCGGTGGTGCGGCAATCGTCGCGCAAGGAGCCCATC